>CALQJP020000132.1 GCA_943330925.2 Chryseobacterium gleum | reverse complement strand
AGAGCCAATGAAGATTGGAGCTGCCTTCGGCGCTGAGTTGTGTGGTTTGTCCGGCGCATATCACCACGTCATCTTGAACAGTTGGAGAAACTTCGGGAATGATTGAAACCGCAATTGTGGCCGTATCTGCTGTGACACAAAGGCTGTTGTCGTAACCAATCAATTGTATGGTGTATTCGCCCCCCTCCGAGTATTGATGAGTGGGCAGTACTTCCGAGCTGGTTGTGCCATCACCAAAATCCCAGAGATAATTGGCGGCACCTACGGTAGAATTGGTAAAAGCTATTTCTTCGAAGACACACACCTCGGATGGACCGTCAATTTCTACTTCAGCTTGAATAGCACTGAGGTCAAAACGAAAGACCGCCAGGTTACAGCCGGTGCTCTCGTTCGTATTGCTCCATGCGCCGGGTGTTGTCGGAAAATCATCATTATTCTGGCATCCTGCACATACAGCGTGATAGACCGACCCGTTTTTATCAAAGCGGGATGTGCCGCCATCCACGTGCTCATTGCTTTCGTCACCACCCAGGTAAGAGCCGTATAAAATGTCTTGCGCATTCGGTGTGAGCACGCACAAATAAAAGTCGCTTCCGTCGGTGGTCGATTGGAAAGCATCTGCTGTTATGGGCAAGCCGAAGGTTGTGCTTTGGTTTGCATAGCAATCACCACCAACTCCGGAGCAGTAGTTGTTGTTGATGTCGCCACCCCAACCGCTCAGGTATATCTGCTGGCATTCGCTCACCAAAAAAGCAGTTGGTGAAATATCGATTGCACCGCTTCCCGTGCCAACTGTGGTGTTCCATTCCATGCTGCTCAGATCGGCGGCAAACTTTGTAATGAATTGCCCGCTGTTGGGCTGGCCATAGAGACCGGGAGTAATAGGCATATTACCGGTTGTTTGACCGTAAGCGTAAATAAATCCGGCGGCATCGCTCTGAGCAAAATACGCCTGGTCGTAGGACGAGGTTCCGATGAACGTACCGCCCAGGATTGCGAAACTAGTTGGATCCAGCAAGGTGACATACCCATCGGTCTCACCGTTCCAGGTTCCATCGGCAGCAGTTGCCGAAATCCAGGGGAAATTGGCACTCTGCGTGCCACCTGCGATAATGAGTTGACCCGCATCGTTGAATTCAACCGCATAACACGCGTCGCGGCCGTCACCTCCAATGAATCGGCTTTGAAGCAGCGTGTTTAATTCGGGTGATAGTTTGAAGAGCACCCCATCAAAAGTACCCCCACCGAACTGGCCTGAGGTCACGGGGAAATCGGTGCTTCTCGTAACGGTTGCGACATACACATTGTCGGAGGCGTCCACGTTTACCTCACCCCTGAACACATCACCGTAATTGTAAAAAAGTTGGTCCGCATTGTTGATGCCGTCAATCTCCGAACCGCCAACAAATGTGGACGCCAGCAACGATCCATCGGTATTGAATTTGGTAACAAAAAGATCGCAACCATTGATATGTTGCCCGGAGAAAAAACCACCCATGCTTAAAAAAGGACCTCCTGCAAATACGGTTTGAAAGGCGCCTGCGGTTATTGGAAAACCTGCACTACCGGTTACACCGAATACAATGATTCTATCCTGACTATCTACCACAACACTGTGCGGAGTTTCTTGCTCCTCTCCACCGAAGTAGGTGCTGTAGAGCAGTTGCGATCCGTCAGAACTAAACTTTGAAATTGCGATATCAAAGTCGTTCGTTGATGCCACGTTAAACGTAGTAGAAAAAGCGCCTACTGTAGTGGGATAACCGGGTGCAAAAACGGCTGAGCCGGCAATGAGGTTGCCCTCCGAATCATCGCATGCGGTAAATCCCCAGCTATTGGCGGTCGACCCTATGAACGTTGAGAAAGCGACCTCAGGGTCTATTATGAGCGGTTCGTTCCGATTGTATTTACCCACCCGAAAACCAACAACATTTCCCTGCAGTGTGTAATCGCACATCACCTCGCGCATTTTCCCATCGATAATCTGATAGGCATAAGGCTGCTTCTCGGTAATGGTTTGAACGGTGGTTTTGACAATCAAATCAGTTCCCGATTCACGGTGTATAAGCGAGCAGGTTGCGCCTTCAAATTCAATTTTGATATCGTTCGGGTTTGCGCCCGGTGCGAGCATCCAATCGTATTTGATTCCGGATGCGTTGCTGTACAACTGGACATCGATGCCCGGATAAACACCGTGCATGAGAGCACGGCCATATACCGGACAGTGCGCTACGTGTCTGTGCGAGTCGGATGTCAAGTAATAGTTGTAGTAGTGCTTTTTTTCCTCAGCTCCTGAAACATCTGATGCGCAGCCATTCAAGAAGTTGGCCTTGAAAACATGCCCCATCAAAACGTCCGACTCGGCCGTGCCGTGAGCGCTGTGCAGTTTTCCCAATGCTTCGGGGTCGAATAGCTGATAAGTAAAGCCCGAACGCTCCGTCCAAAGCACTCCAGAGTTGAGTGCTGTTTGGAAAGCCACGGACTGAGGCCATTGGCCGCGATTCACAACCCATTCCGGCTGACCAAAAGCAGTCAATGCCGAAAGGACAAGCATCCAAACCGATATGATATGACGCAACTGGGGTAGCATACTTAAGGAAGACTAACAGAAATGCTAGAAGGTTGAATGGCAGTCAATCCATCGTCAAATATCGCACGGACAGGTTGTGAACGGAAATAAATTGACCGTTAAAAAAAAGCTGCAACCACACACCAAAGCGAGGTGAGCACCAGGGCATAGAAAAAGAAGGGAGCCACAAGTGACACCCGGTAATTTGCGAACCAATACCCAAGCAAAAACGCGAATGGCAACAAGAGCGACATTACTATCCACTTCCACAACAGCGCAAACGCCAGAAAGTAGGAGGCTACGAGCGCTACTGCCACGAGGAAAAAGATGGTGCGAATTGTTTTTGCTTTGTTGGAAGATCGTTCGGCAAGGAACAAATAGCGAGGTATTGCAAACAGCAACGACAGCAAGACTGTTATACCGAAAACCCTTGATGAACGCTCCCAAGTCGTGAAATACGACTGCATGTCGAAGCTCACCCATTTTTTGAAGAGAATCATGCTATCCATTGCATCTCTGAAATAGAGCCAGGAAACCCAGTATCCGAAAGGAACCGCAAAAGCCACAACCGGCAACACGTACTCCCTCCAATGGAAGGCGCGTGTAACGATGGTTCCCGTCCACACTGCGGCAATCAGCAACACATAAGGCGGAAAACAAACTGCAGCCAATCCATACCAAAATCCACATTCAAAATACTCGGCCAGCACGCGTGGTTGATGGAAAATCTTCAGGTGACAGTTGAGCCCGAGCAATACAAAAACATTGGCAAGCAACACAGGCACTGAAAGTTGTATGAGCGCGAGCGTAGTGCCCAACAACGAATACACCAATGCAGGCACAAACACCGGCACATTGAAAAACTCGTGTCGATTGAAAACGCTGTTGGCCAAATAGGCTCCTGCCATGATGAGCATACCGGCAAGCCCCGCCAACAAGAAGGGGGTGTCGTACCAGGTCACCAGGTAACGGTCTATTGGGAAATCTGCGTTAGACGCCAGCAGACTGCCTTTAGCTGCAACCGACAACAACACAGAAAAGGTTGTCACGGGCAATAGAGCCATTGACAGCGGTTGGTTGGAAGCGTAAGTGCGTAAAATCATTTCAACAATAGAGCGGCAACAAAAATGAAGGCAACTGTAGGTCGTTTGAACAACCTCGCTTAGATTTGCCTCACAATTTTTTCAACCATGAACCTCCAAAGCATCCTTCGACCAATAGCTGATGGCTTCCAGTGGACCTTTAAGCACGTCATTGAACCTATTGGCCCGACCATGAACTGGATATGCATCGTATTTGCCTTTTTAGCCATTCTTTATTGGCTGCGTCGTCAGAAGGCATACACTGCAAAAGCCATCAAAGAAGGTACTACAGTATAGTCTTTCCAATAAGATACCATGAACCCTGTCCTAACCGACGGGGTTTTTTATTTACACTCCTTTTCTGCTAAAACGCCACAGATTCATCGCTCGTTTACCGCGCTTGTTTACAAAATAGACTCGCCCCAAACTTCATTCTGCTGAAATTTGCAACCCCAAACCATCACACATGAACGTTCTCATACTAGGCTCAGGCGGACGCGAACACGCCATGGCCTGGAAAATTGCTCAAAGCCCTGTCCTCAGCAAACTATACGTAGCTCCGGGAAATCCGGGAACAGCCGACATTGCAACCAATGTTGCTTGCTCCTTGAGCGACTTTCAGGCAATCGCGGATTTGGTGCTTCGCCATGCCATCGACCTGGTAGTAGTAGGCCCGGAAGTGCCCCTGGTAGAAGGATTGGCCGACTTCTTTTATGAGAACGAAACTCTGAAACATGTGAAGTTTGTGGGCCCCGATAAACATGCGGCACAAATGGAAGGCAGTAAAGACTTTGCCAAGCAATTCATGCAACGCCACAACATTCCGACAGCAGGCTACGCCACATTCACAAGCGATACGATCGCTGAAGGCCTCACCTATCTGGAGTCGCTTGAAGCACCCTACGTGTTAAAAGCCGATGGCCTTGCCGCCGGAAAAGGGGTGCTTATTATTGAACAATTGGAAGAGGCGAAAGAAGCATTGAAGACGCTGTTGGGCGGACAATTCGGCGCTTCGAGTGCACGTGTTGTAATTGAAGAGTTTTTAAGTGGTATAGAGCTATCCGTGTTCGCTCTTACCGACGGTAAAGAATACGTGCTGCTTCCCGAAGCCAAAGATTACAAACGCATCGGAGAAGGCGACACAGGGCTGAACACAGGCGGCATGGGCGCTGTGAGTCCGGTACCGTTTGCCGACAGCGATTTCATGCGGAAAATCGAAGAGCGCATCGTAAAGCCAACCATTCGCGGAATACAGAAAGAAGGCATGCGGTATACGGGCTTCGTGTTCTTCGGACTCATCAACGTAAAAGGCGATCCGTATGTGATTGAGTACAACTGCCGAATGGGCGATCCTGAGACAGAGGTTGTAATGCCTCGCATCGCGAGTGACTTGCTGCCCTTGCTAGAAGCCGCAGCCACTGGCAACCTCAAAGGCATGACGGTAACAACAGATGCGAGAGCCGCTTCAACGGTAATGCTCGTTGCAGGCGGTTATCCGGAAGAATATGCAAAAGGAGACGCTATAACAGGGCTGGATGCGGTGGTAAACAGCCTCGTGTTTCATGCGGGCACCAAAACAACCAACGGCGTTTTGGAAACCAACGGCGGCCGAGTAATTGCCGTAACATCCTATGGCAACGACATTCACGATGCGTTGCGCACCTCCTATGAAAACGCTGCAAAAATTAACTGGAGAGGCAAATACTATCGCACAGACCTCGGCCGCGACCTGAAGTAGAATGGGTTAAATCAAGAAATCGACTCCATCGTATTTGGTCACAATTTGCTCGAGTTTTCTGAGAATCACTTCTGCATCGTTGGTCGTAACCAACTCCATGCGGTCTTCCTTGAAATGGGGCAGCCCCTTGAAATAGTTGCTGTAGTGCCTTCTCATTTCGAGAACACCCAACACAGGACCTTTCCACTTAATAGAAAACTCAAAATGCCTTCTACATGCTTCGGCGCGCATTGCCACGGTGGGCGGGGGAAGTTTTTCGCCGGTCTTTACGAAGTGTTTGATTTCGTTGAATATCCACGGATAACCAATGCTGGCGCGGCCAATCATTACGCCATCCACACCATAACGGTTCTTATATTCAACAGCCTTCTCCGGTGAATCAATATCGCCGTTTCCGAAAATCGGAATGCGCATCCGTGGGTTTTCTTTAATACGCGCAATGAGCGTCCAGTCGGCTTCTCCTTTGTACATCTGGACACGTGTGCGACCGTGCACGGTGAGCGCTTGTATGCCGATGTCTTGCAAACGCTCCGCTACCTCCACCACATTCTTGCTTTCTTCATCCCAGCCAAGGCGAGTCTTCACAGTAACGGGCAGTTTGGTGGCCTTAACAATTGCCTCTGTCATGGAGACCATCTTGGGTATGTCCTTCAGAATACCCGCGCCGGCTCCCTTGCACGTCACCTTGCTTACCGGGCAACCGTAATTGATGTCGAGCAAATCGGGCTGGGTGGCTTCGATAATCTCTGCACACTTCACCATGGTTTCCGTGTCGCTTCCAAAAATCTGCACGCCGATCGGTCGTTCATACTCGAAAATGTCGAGCTTCATCCGACTTTTAGCTGCATCACGAATAAGGCCTTCACTGCTTATAAACTCAGTATACATGAGGTCTACACCATTCTCCTTGCACACCAAACGAAAGGGCGGATCGCTTACGTCTTCCATGGGCGCAAGCAACAGTGGAAATTCGGGCAGCTCTATGTTACCAATTTTAATCATTCTGAAAATGGAGTGCAAAGATACTTTGCTTCCTTTGTAGCATGAACTCAATCTTACGAGGCTTAAGCGCATCGCCACAACTCATCCTATTCATGGCACTCACACTTACGTGCATAGGTTTTGGAACCATCGTGGCAATGGGCATTGGCACCAGTGTATTCGGTATACCACTGGAAGATTTACCCTTGGTGCTGTCGCAACCCGAATCGAAATATGCACACGCCCTGATCTGGATGAACAACATCACGCAGCTCGTAGGGTTTGCGCTGCCTGTGTTGGTTTTCTTCGTGCTGTTCGGTGGCGCATCGATCCACAATCTTTCGCTCAAAAACCCAGGTGTATACGTTGTAATTGCGCCTTTTCTCATTGTCGCAGCAGCACCTGTCATCGACTTATCGGCCTTTGTGAATGGTCTTCTCATTCCTGAAAATTCATGGCTCGAGCGCACCTTCAAACCAATGGAAGAACTTGCTGAGCAAATGACCCGCATGT
>CALQJP020000131.1 GCA_943330925.2 Chryseobacterium gleum | reverse complement strand
GATGTAGTTCATGAACTTATCGGAGCGAATGCGATTTCCGAAATCGTCCATGTACACTTGTTGCATTTGAAAAGGAGCTCCATCCCAACGGGCGTCAAAACTCACCGTTGCGTAAGACTTTCCGGGAACCGGGGTCGGCACATCATCCTTGCACGATTGTGCAACCAGCACAACGAAAAGCAAACCAAAAACACTCCAAGTACTATTCATGACACTCTCAATTTCAATGTACTACAAATTTAACCGACAGAAACCCGAAACAACCTTGAAAAAAACGAAAAATGATGGATATTAGTAGCTTTCGTGAACCACAACTCTATGCCATCTACCAACAGATTTACCATTATCAAAGCCAGCGCAGGCAGCGGCAAAACGTTTCAGCTCGTATTGCACTACCTCAGCTATGCGCTGCGCATCGACAATCCGGGATACTACAAGCACATACTGGCCATCACCTTTACGACCGCAGCTGCAGCGGAAATGAAACACCGCGTGCTTACGAATCTTCGCGCAATAGCGGATGGCAGCGACCAATCGCCCATGTCGGATAAGCTGCAGGAAATGCTTTCCGTTTCGCCCGAAACCTTGCGCACGCGTGCATCAGCGGCCTACACGCACATGCTGCATCATTACAGCCATTTGAGCATTCTCACCATCGACAGTTTCACCCATCGACTCGTTCGTTCGTTTGCGAAAGACTTGCAACTCAACAACGACTTCAACATCGAATTGCAACCACAAAACCTGCAAGAGAAAGCCGTAGACCGCATGCTGGAGTTCATTGGTCAGGATGAACTTCTGACGAGTTATCTGCATCGCTACAGCAGCGGATTGTTGGAAGACGGTAAAACGTGGAATCCGCGGGAGGCGCTCATCAAGATGGCCAAAGAGATCTTTACCGAAGATGGACAGGCACCGCTGCAAAAACTGGAAGCAGTTGATCTCACAGCCATTCAACAAGAACATCACAAACTGCGGCAGAAAATAAAAGAGCACGAAAAGAAAACACAGGAAACAGCGCAGGCCTTGCTGGCGTTGTTTGATCAAGCGGGAATCACAAAGGATGATATACCCGGGAAGACAAACGGTTACCTGAGCGGCTTGAAAAAGTACACTCAAAACGGCAAAGCACCGGAGACATCGAAAGGCATTCAAAAACTCATGGACGAGCGAATGTGGCTGCACGACAAAGCTATAGCCGATGCTCGTGCGCGCTTTGCAGCGATTGAAAGTCGCGCCAATGAGATGTTGGATGAGTTTACGGAACTGACTTCAGAAGCCACACTCAAGCGTATATCGCTCATCCGGAAGATTACAGAAAACATGTACACTTTGGGTCTTATTGATCGCATGAACCAATACGCTGCGGAAATAAGAACCGAAGAAAACACGGTGTTGCTATCCGACTTTCATCGCATGATCAACGCCATCATTCGCGGCAACGACGCACCATTTATCTTCGAACGTATTGGAGCGCGCTACAGACACATTTTGGTCGACGAGTTTCAAGATACTTCAAAGATGCAGTGGATGAATCTCGTGCCGCTCATTCAAAACTGCCTTTCGGAGGGTCATGAAAATCTTGTGGTAGGCGACGCCAAACAGAGCATCTATCGCTGGCGTTCGGGATACGTTGAGCAATTCATTTCGCTTCCGGAACTACCAAAGGAATTTGCGATGCCACTCGCCGAAAAAACATTCAAGGAGAACATTCAACTCATACCGCTACAAACAAACTACCGAAGCAGCCAATCGGTTATCGACTTCAACAACGCCCTGTTTCCGCCGCTCGCTTCGAGGCTCCCGGAATACAGGTCGGTATATGATGAAGTGCACCAGGAGAAAAAAAGCGACGCAACCGGTTATGTTCGTTTAGTTGGCAATCATCTGTTGAAGAATGATAATGGCGAAAAGGAAAATTTCATCCAAACCGAACTCATCAGAGCCATTCGCGAATGCGAGGCTTCGGGCTTTGCGCCCGGCGATATAACGATACTGGTGCGGTCGCACAAGCAAGGCACGAAATGCACTGAAATACTGAAGGAGCACGACATCAAATACACTACAGCCGAAAGCGCGCTGCTCATACACTCCGTGACCGTTCGCATTGTGATGGGATACTTTGAATTCAGCTTGTTTCCCCAACGCCGCTTCGCCGCCTTCGATACGGTGCAAAGCCTGGCAGCAATCAACACGAGCGTTTCCCTTGCCGACTTCATTTCAGAGCAACTCAATTTCAAAGAATACCGAACCATTGATCTCAATGGATTTCTTTCAAAAACATTCGGTGATCTTTCGGGTGTGATGGTGGGCGAAAATGTATTTCACAAAGCCATATCGCTCATGCGGGCGTTGCAACTGCCCATCGACAATGGCGTTGAGTACTTGCTCGAACTCATCAAGCAGCATTGCATCGGTAAAAACAACGACCTGCATCGTTTCATTGAGTGGTGGAAAGAGCACCGCCACAAACTCAGTGCAGCTGCTGTAAACAACCCGGATGCCGTTCAAATTATGACCATCCACAAATCGAAAGGCCTCGAATTTCCGGTAGTAATCTTCCCTCACTTTACGGAAAAATCCAAACCGTCGCCTCTCTGGATAGATGTTCCGAAAGACATCTGCGAGCTACCTGCGGCCTACATAACCGTTGATGCCAAC
Source organism: Chryseobacterium gleum (assembly GCA_943330925.2). Classification (GTDB taxonomy): domain Bacteria; phylum Bacteroidota; class Bacteroidia; order Flavobacteriales_D; family Sanyastnellaceae; genus JAIBBG01. The sequence goes on along the minus strand of CALQJP020000131.1, from coordinate 4,318 downwards.
AAGGAGAACGAAGCGTTCGAGAGCGAAAACGACGACGACCTAACCGAAGAGATTTCACTCGAGAAAAAACGACGGTACCTCGACGACATCAACAATTTGTATGTCGCCTGCACGCGTGCAGCAAGTCGCATGTACTTCCTGCAAGAAAAAGGCGGTTCGGCATTCAACAAAATGATAGACGAAACGCTCAGCAGCATATTCACGGAATACAAGCTTACAGGCACCGCGGAGTTCGGCGTTCAGGAGCTGCATCAAACGAAGCAAGCAACGGCACAGCCCATTCATGTGCCTCAGTTGAAAGGCAAAGAGATGCTGCTACCCCGACTCAAACTGCGCTCCAAGCTTCAGCGCGATACGCCGGAAATCATCTACGGAAAATTGCTGCACGATTGCTTCTCGCTGCTAAAAACAGCAAGCGATTTGGATGCTGTACTAGAAACGGTTTTGAAAGGAAGAGCAGACGCAGGAAAGCATCGTGAAAAACTGACGCAAGACATCCAACAAGTTCTAACGCACACCACCGCCGCTGAGTGGTTTGACGGCGCTGCGTCGGTGTATTGCGAGCGTGAAATGGTTGCCGCCAATGGAGCCACCTTGCGTCCCGACCGAGTTGTCGTGTTTCAAAACAAAGTAGTCGTGGTCGAGTATAAAACCGGAAAAGAATCACCCAATCACTCCGCACAGGTAAAAGAATACAAGCAAGAACTGGAGCGCATCTATTCATTGCCAATCGAAGGCTATTTGTTGTATACCGATGGACCGGGTATTCAACCCGTGTGATCAACGATTTTTTTCGTAATGTAGCCAATCAATACACCACTCAATGAAATGGATTTGTCTCCTTGCAGCTCTCTCGTTACCACTCTTCAGCTTTGCGCAGAGCGCTTTGTTGCAATCGGGCAAACTCGACCATCTCGCTGCAATCGACCTTCCTGAAAGCCGGGCCGCTGCTTGCGCACCCGCCACAGCGCTGCGCGATCTGGAGTGGAACAACATCGATGCGCTCATCGAAACGGGCGGTTCTCTTTGGCAAGATCGCGCCAATGGCCGCTCGCATTATTTCGCACCCAAAAACGGTGATGTGGGTGCTCTATTCGCGGGGTCGCTTTGGCTCGGCGGTGTATCGCCCGATCAGCAACTGAAGCTCGCTGCATTGCTCTATCGATACAGCGGCAACGACTACTGGACAGGACCGCTCACCAACGACGGCGCAGCGGAAGTGAATGCAAGCACCTGCCTTGAGTGGGATAAGTTCTCGGTGAGCTTGCGCAGCGATGCCGCGCTGCACCGCCAATACCACGACTGCATGCAAGACCCCAACTGCGACATGGCAGCCCTTTTCCCCAACGGTTATAGCACTCCTACCTACTTCAATGAATATCCTGCACACGGCAACGTGGCGCTTGGACAAGATTTTTACATCGCACCATTTTACGATTACGATTCAAACGGCAGCTACGAGCCGGAAAACGGCGACTATCCGTGGTATGACCTCACGCGTGAAATCGATTGCAAAGCGCGCCGCCGCGAAGACATCGTTCCACTCTATGGCGATCAAACGTACTACTGGGTATTCAACGACAAGGGAAACATTCACTCCGAAACAGGCGGTCAGCCCATCGGCATGGAAATACGCGCACAGGCGTTTGCATTCAGCACGAACGATGAAGTGAACAACATGACGTTCTACAATTACGTGCTCATCAACCAAGGATCACAAACATTGCAAGAAACGTACTTCGGAACCTGGATCGACCTCGACATTGGCGGCCACGTCGACGATTACGTGGGGTGCGATGTGCAGCGCGGACTTGGCTACGGTTATAACGGCGATGCCTTCGATGACCCGACGGCGCTCTCGCTCGGTTATGGTGACAATCCACCGGCAGTAGGTGTCGACTTTTTCGAAGGGCCCTATCAAGACGAAGATGAACTAGACAATCCGTTCACCAGCGACATTCAACTCGCCAACGACCAGAAAGGCATTCCATACAAAGGCATCGGCATTGGATATGGCGATGGCATCGTCGACAACGAACGATTCGGCATGCGCAAATTCCTGTATCACAACTCAGGCATTTCGCTCAATGGCCCTCCTCAACAAGCAGTTCACTACTACAACTACTTGCGCGGCTTTTGGAAAAACGGCCAACGCATGGCATATGGGGGAAATGCACTCACGGCAAGTAGCGGCGCCGATTTATCGATAGCAGCCGACTACATGTTTCCCGGCGACACCGATCCGTATCACTTTGGCACCGGTGGAGTAATAACAGAACCCTGGACCGAAGTGAGCAGCGGTAATCCTCCGGCCGACCGTCGGTTCATGCAGAGCGCAGGACCATTCACTCTCGAACCGGGCGACTACAACAACATCACCGTGGGAGTTGTATTTGCAGGCGCCACAACGGGCGACCCTGTGGCTAGCGTGGATGCAGTGCGCGTAGCCGACGACAAGGCGCAAGCCCTCTTCGATAATTGCTTTGAACTCATTTCGGGTCCCGATGCTCCGGATGTAGCGGTTACGGAATTATCGAATGAAATCATTTTGCAGTGGACCAACGACAATCCACTCAGCAACAATTTTCAAGAAACGTATAGCCTTATTGATCCAACTATACCCGAGTATGCTCCCGATGGAACTGCTTATACGGAAAGCGAACGCAGCTATCACTTCCAAGGATACATGGTGTATCAATTGGCAAGCGACAATGTGTCGTCGGCCGATTTAAACGACATCAACCAGGCACGTCTCATTGCACAATGCGATGTGCAAGATGAGGTAAGCAGCATCATCAACTACAAGCGCGATGCTGCCACCAATCTGATCGTAGCTGAACTCAAAGTACAAGGAACGAACGCAGGCATTTTTCATTCGCTTCGTGTAACCAGTGATGCCTTTGCATTGGGTGCTCCGCAGCTCATCAATCACAAGACCTACTACTTCATGGTCATTGCATATGGCTATAACAACTACGCCGATTTCTCTTATCAAACCTTGGGTGGCCAAGACGAATCATTCCTTCCTTCACGCAAAGCAACGCTGCTTGAAATACCGGTAGTAAGAGCCATTCCGCACAGTGTGTCGCCCGAAAACGGCGGCACCATTCTCAACGCCGGTTATGGCGACGGTGTGCCACTCGTGCGCATCGAAGGAACGGGTAACGGCAATAACTTGCTCAACCTCGCTTCGAATACAGAAAGTGAAATTTTGAATGCACCTTACTACAGCGAGGCAGCTGAATACCTGCCCGGTGGTGGTCCTGTGCAAATCAAAGTGATTGACCCACTGCGCGTGCCTGCCGGTGAGTTTGAACTTAGCCTGGCCGATACAGTAGGTCAGTTCCAGGAAGAAGACATGCATTGGAAGCTGGAAAACATCACCACAGGCGACATCGACTTTTCGTTCAATGCATTCTCTGCCATCAACGAAGACTTGCTGCTCGATTATGGCTTGAGCATTACTTGGGGTCAATACCAATTCTTCAACGAAGACGGTGTTGCAGTGGCTCGCAAAACGGATCTTCTCGATTCAGGAATCGAGTTTGCCGATCCGCTCAACCCGTGGCTCACGGGTATTCCCGATGTAGACGGGTTCGATGAAATGAACTGGATTCGTTCGGGCACCGTGGAGTCGACCAAGAACACTCCGGAAGAAGAAGCAGTAGACGACGACTACAAAAATGGCCCCCCCGCCACGGATCCGTTTACCGATGAGACTGAGACCTTCGAGAAAGTACTCGATGGCACATGGTCGCCGTATTGCTTAACTTCATTCACCACCACGCTTACCGATGGCAGCTGGGTGAACATTGCCGCACCGACTTCGGAAGAATTGTCGGGCGATCTTTCGCCAAACATTGGAGGGTTTCCTAATATATCGAACCTCAAAGGGTTGAACAACATCGATGTAGTATTCACCAGCGACAAGTCGAAGTGGACCCGTTGCGTCGTGCTCGAAATGCAATCGATTGCCGACATAGCCAACGACCAGTTCAATGGTGCCAATGGCGATCCTGAAAAAATGAAATGCCGTCGTCACAAGTCGGTCGATAAAAACGGACGCACTTCCGACGATGCAGGTTACAACGCATCAGAGGGTGAGCTCACCAGCGCATGGGGTATGGGATGGTTCCCAGGCTATGTGATTGATGTGGGTACCGGCGAACGTTTGAACCTTGCCTTCGGCGAAGACAGCTGGTTGGCGGGTGAAAACGGAAACGACATGATCTTCAACCCATCGAACCGCATGTTCGGTTCGAACGGTTCGTTCGGTTCCAACGGTCAGGTGCTCTTCGGAGGTCAGCACTGGATCTAT
>CALQJP020000130.1 GCA_943330925.2 Chryseobacterium gleum | reverse complement strand
CTTCCAATAAACATATCGCTGCAACCTTTCCTTTGGTGCGAGCATGAGCAAGCAGTCCGTTCGATTGCATCAGTTGTGTATTGATTGCGTTGAGCAACTTTTCGGCATCATTCAAATATCCCTGGCGGCCCTGAATTTTCGCAGCCTCAACGAATGCCCTGGCTAGCATTGCATTCCACGAAGCAATACACTTATCATCTAAACCAGGCTTTGTTCGCTTGTTGCGGTGCTCGAGCATTTTCGCTTTGCAAGCGTGCAGTTTTTGTCGCCATTCAATGGCATCTAACTGTTCATTGCGGCACCACTCCTCTTCGTTTGCGCGCATACACAATACACTTACATCGTGCTCCCAATAACCATGGCTTCCAACACCAAAGTACTTTTTTAACAGCGGGGCATCGACACCGAGCAATTCATCCAATTCCGATTCCGTCCACACATAGTACGTCCCTTCCGCTCCGTCGCTATCGGCATCCAACGCTGCGTAATACAAATCATCGGGCGACTTCCATTCTCGGTTGATGAAGGAGAGTGTATCCTCGACAATCGATTCATACACTTTATCGTTGCTTGCGCGACATGCCTGCGCATACAAACTCACCAGTTGTGCATTGTCGTAGAGCATTTTTTCGAAATGCGGCACCTTCCATTCGGCATCGACACTGTAGCGCGCAAAGCCTCCACCCAGCTGGTCGTATATGCCACCCATGGCCATTTGATCGAGTGTACATTTCACTTGCTTCCTGGCGGTCTCACTCTTAAAATACTGAGCATAATTGAGAAGTAGCTCCCAATTGTTTGGCATCGGAAACTTAGGCGCCTTGCGGTTTCCGCCGCGTTCGAGGTCCCAGTATTTCGACCAGTTTTCTATCCATCCATGCACCTCCGGCAAGCCGGGCAATTCGGCTGCTGAGTTGTTACGTTCATTCAACCGCGTCAATGCATCGTGCAACTGCGCGGCATATTCTATCGCACGGCTGGAGTCTTGCAGCATAACGCGACGGAGGTTTTCGAGCAATTCAATCCAACGAGGCTTGGGGAAGTAAGTACCTCCGTACACAGGCCTTCCATCGGGCAGTGTGAAAACATTGAGCGGCCAGCCGCCCTGGCTTCCCATGAGATGCACAGCATCCATGAACCAACTATCGACATCGGGACGCTCCTCGCGATCGACCTTGATACACACAAAATGCATGTTCATGAATTCCGCACATTCGAAATCCTCAAACACCTCGTGTTCCATGACATGGCACCAATGACAAGCACTGTAACCAATTGAAACCAACACGAGTTTATTCTCCCTTCTTGCCTTTTCCCATGCCTCGTCGCACCATGCATACCAATGCACCGGATTGTCTTTATGCTGCAACAAATATGGGCTTGTCTCTTCGGCTAATCGATTCATAATCCGAGAAGCTCCTTTATCTCCGACTCTATCTTGCTGCGTGTAATGAGGCGCTTCAGTACTACACCATTTTTATCGACTGCAAGAAGCGTGGGTGTGCTCGGAACCGGGAAGCGTTTATTGAAATCCTTTCGTTGGTCGTAAGCCAGAAACACACTCGACCACGGCGAATCATTTATTCTGTCTTGAGCCAACCACTCCTCTTGCGTCTTGTCTGTGCCGACAGCATACACTCCTAACCCTTTGTTGTGGTATTGCGTGTAGAGCTCCTCGAGCTTAGGCTCAAACTCCTTGCAATGCGAGCAGTTGGCGCGCCAGAAAAGAAGAATGGTGACTTTGTTTTCTACAAATACTTTTTTACTCGAAATCATTTTTCCATTGGCATCGGGCAAGGTTAAAAATTCTATGGTTTTACCGGGCTTGCAGTTATCGAGTGCGAGAAGCAAATTGCGGGTATTATCCTCCATATGCCCTTCTTCGGTGCAATCGTCGGCGTACCATGTTATGAGGTAACTGAGTCCGGGTTCATTGCGAAAGGCAATCATTTTATCCAGCAAAAACTTGAACATATACGTTGTCATGCTTTCACTCACGAGCACCTTCTTCATCAGCGCGTCGATGTAGGGCTCCGGTTGCTTGGTTTTCTCAAAATACTGGTAGGCCAAATTGATACGACGGATAAACGCAATGTGATGCAGTAAATCAGGATGTTGTACCGGCACATTGTCCATTACGTGCATGGCTGTATATCGGGTAAGGGAATCAGCATTCTGTGCAAAATCCGGATCGCCCTTGTAGATTGGCACCGGTGCTGCCTTCGCCAGCAAATTGGATGTGAAGGTATCGGGGTATTTCGAAGCTATCTCGGCGCAAGCAACTGCAAAGGCTTGTTCACGCAGTTGGTATTGGATACCGAATCGATCGAGCGAGTCGCGGTTGAGGCTCACTTCATTGAATTGCGCAATAATCTCCATGTAAGCATTTTGCTCCGCGGAGTCGTAAAGCTTAACAGGATGACCCTTCAACTGTGTGTACTCCAGGGTGAGCTCAATACCGTTGGCCGGAATGTCCTTGCGCACTACCAGAAACTCACACCACCGCTTGGGATCGCTTGAAAAGCGGAAGCGGTATTGACCGTCATGCGGGAACAACACCTTGCCCGAGTAGGTTCCGTTTTGGGGATCCTTGATGGTTTGAAGGTTTTTCCAATTATCCTCAGCGAAATACTCCACTATAACGGTTACTGTAGGAGCCTGAAGCCCGTTCACCTTGATGGCAACCGGAGTTTGGGCATGCCCGCAGGAAAACAAAAGCAAGAACACCGGTATCAGGCACAATTGAAAAAAACGACTCATCATATTTTCAGGAAAATGGGACGGTCAAAAATACAGTGCAACGCGTCGAAACTGTTGCATTAGCCTTTTTTGTGTTGCAGGGCTGAGCCTTACATTCGCGACATCAAAAACATTCCCATGCGCGACACTACTGTATTCAATTTGATACAACGAGAATATGAACGCCAACGACATGGCATTGAACTCATCGCTTCTGAAAACTTCGCAAGCAATGAAGTAATGCAAGCCATGGGCAGCGTGCTTACCAACAAGTACGCTGAGGGCTTGCCTTCCAAACGCTATTACGGTGGTTGCGAAGTTGTCGATGAAGTGGAGCAATTGGCTATCGACCGATTAAAAGAGCTATTTGGTGCTTGCTGGGCGAATGTGCAGCCTCATTCCGGTGCTAATGCGAACAGCGCGGTTATGCTTGCCTGTTTGAAACCCGGCGACACCATACTGGGTCTCGACCTCTCGCAAGGAGGACACCTTACACACGGTTCACCGGTGAACTATTCCGGGAAACTGTATCGCGCTACGTTTTATGGCGTCGATAAGGAAACCGCACGCATCAACATGGACAACGTAGCGGAGATAGCGATGCGCGAAAAGCCCCGCATGATTATTTGCGGTGGATCAGCATACAGCCGTGATTGGGATTATGCCCGTTTCCGTGCAATAGCCGATGAAGTAGGGGCAATTCTGCTGGCCGACATTTCACATCCTTCAGGGCTTATCGCCAAAGGACTGCTCAACAACCCACTGCAACATTGCCATATCATAACGACAACAACGCATAAAACACTTCGCGGACCGCGCGGTGGTGTGATCATGATGGGTAACGATTTTGAAAATCCAATGGGCATCAAAACTCCGAAAGGTGAACTGCGCATGATGAGTTCACTGCTCGACAGCGGCGTATTTCCCGGAATGCAAGGAGGCCCGCTCGAGCATGTGATTGCAGCCAAAGCGGTGGCCTTCGGCGAAGCACTCCTGCCCGATTTCAAAACGTATGGTGAGCAAGTAATTCGCAATGCAAGTGCTTTGTGCGGCGCATTGCAACACAGAGGGTATGAAATTGTGAGCGGTGGCACAGACAACCATTGCTTCCTCATTGATCTGCGCAACAAAGGGCTTTCAGGGAAAGAGGCCGATGCCGCATTGATTCAAGCGCACATCACCGTAAACAAAAACATGGTTCCTTTCGATGACAAGTCGCCGATGGTGACGAGTGGTATTCGCATCGGAACGCCTGCAATCACTACGCGTGGCTTAGTTGAAAGCGACATGGAAACGGTTGCCTCGCTGATTGACGATGCTTTGATGAATGCCAACCAATCTGAACGATTGATTGAAATTGCAAAGCGAGTGAACGCATTCATGGTTGAACGCCCCTTGTTTGCGGGCAACGAAACCTTTGTGCACGCATAATTCTTATCCTGTTGAATCGAATCTGAATGAATCTATGATATCGCAAATCCTGTTCATACTGCTTCTCATCGCTGCATCGTACTTCGCCTACAAGCGTTTTGCTTTTGTAAAACGCAACATCTTGCTCGGTCGGGATATACAACCTTCCGGCTCGGCCAGTGAACGCTGGTCGACCATGGCACGTGTAGCGCTTGGTCAAGGCAAAATGTTCACTCGTCCGCTAGCTGCTATCATGCACCTGATACTCTATGCGGGGTTCATCATCATCAATATTGAGCTACTGGAAATCGTGTTGGATGGCATTACAGGGCATCATCGCCTGTTTTCTTTTCTCGGTGGTTTCTACGACTTTCTCATTGGCAGCTTCGAAGTACTCGCACTGCTCGTGCTACTGGCTTGTGTAGTATTTCTTGCACGCCGGAATGTGATGCGCGTCAAGCGCTTTTGGATGCGCGAAATGACCTCGTGGCCACGCACCGATGCCAACTTGATACTCGTTGCTGAAGTGTTGTTGATGTCAGCTTTTCTGACCATGAACGCATGCGATGTGATACTCCAATCGCGCGGTGCAGAGCATTATGTGGAAGCAGGCAGCTTTCCCGTTTCTCAATTGCTTACACCCCTGTTGGAAAATTTTTCAAGCGACGGGCTCATACTGATTGAGCGCGGTTGCTGGTGGTTTCACATCATCGGTATTCTCGCCTTCATAGTGTATGTGACTTACTCCAAACACTTGCACATCATACTTGCGTTTCCGAATACGTACTTCTCGAAATTACAGCCTGCCGGAGAGCTTGGCAATTTGCAATCGGTAACGAATGAAGTACGGTTGATGCTCGACCCCAGTCTACCCCCTCCACCTTCCGATGGCACGCCAACGCGCTTCGGATCGAAAGATGTGTTCGATTTATCGTGGGTGAATTTGATGAATGCATACAGCTGCACGGAGTGTGGTCGCTGCACATCCGAATGTCCGGCCAATCAGACCGGAAAGCAACTTTCACCGCGCAAAATCATGATGGACACGCGCGATCGTTTGGAAGAAGTTGGTCGATGCATTGACGCGAACAACGGAGTATGGGCCGACGACGGCAAAACACTTTTGCGCGATTATATCAGCGAAGAAGAATTGTGGGCTTGCACAACGTGTAACGCATGCACTGAAGCATGCCCGATTAACATCAATCCATTGGAAATTATCGTCGACCTGCGACGGTATTTAATCATGGAAGAAAGTAAATCACCGGAGAGCATCACGGTGATGTTTAACAACATTGAAAACAATGGCGCACCGTGGGCAATGAGTGCTGCGGACCGCGCCAACTGGACAAATAACTGATCAGAAATTCTGAAATGCAACTTGGTGAATCAATGAGTCTTCATCCATGTGCATCGATTTTCGACTGGCGAAAAACGATGAGCAGTCTCAGGGTTTTACAAACAACCATTTCAATTCTTTTCAGACATGACAACATTATTAGAAGTAAGCGAAGACGGCAAGCGCCTATCACCGGTGCTGCCTGAAGGAATGAAGAATTTTCTCATCGATATTGATGGGACAGTAGGTGAAGACATACCCAATGAAGAACCCGAGCGCATGGAAGATGCAGAGGTTTTTCCGGACGCATTGAAAACGTGCAATGCGTGGTTTGAAGAAGGACACATCATTTTCTTTTTCACATCGCGCACAGAAGAGCACCGTGAAGTGACCGAACGTTGGCTGAAGAAACATGGCTTCCGTTATCACGGAATCATTTTCGGCAAGCCAAGAGGAGGCAACTATCATTGGATAGACAACCACATGGTAAGAGCCACACGCTACGAAGGCAAGTTCACCGATTTGGTGGAGAAGGAAATGAAGATACAGGTGTTTAGGGATGAGGCGTAAGGTAATAGGTGATAGGTGATAGGTATTAGGTATTGGAATTTCATGGAGGTAGGGACGCGCTGCTGCGCGTCCACTACACAGACATTAAAGACGCACTGCTGCGCGTCCACCATACCGACAAAAAAGACACGCTGCTGCGCGTCCACCAAAACAGAATTACAGACGCCATGCGCGTCCACCAAACAGACAGTACGAACGCGACACAACGCGTTCAAAAAAATAGAGAAGAATGACCGAATTAAAAGTAAGAACCATGGCTGAATGCCTTGCTGCTGGCGAGGCTCCAGAAGTATTGTTTTGGGTTGGATGTGCAGGAAGTTTTGATGATCGTGCCAAAAAAATCACCAAGGCAATTGCACGCATCCTTCAGCACTGCAATGTTTCTTTTGCCATCCTCGGCCAGGAAGAATCGTGCACCGGCGACCCTGCAAAGCGCGCAGGGAATGAGTTTTTGTTCCAAATGATGGCCATGCAAAACATCCAGGTGTTGAATGGATATGAGGTGAAAAAGATTGTAACCGGTTGTCCGCATTGCTTCAACACACTGAAGAATGAATATCCCGCGCTGGGTGGCACATACGAAGTTGTTCACCACACGCAGCTGTTGAATGAATTGATTCAAGAAGGCCGCATTCAATTGCAGGGTGGTGGCAGCTACAAGGGTAAGCGCATCACCTTTCACGACCCGTGTTATCTCGGCAGGGGCAACGGAGAATATGAAGCACCGCGTGCACTCATCGAAAAACTCGATGCCGAATTGGTTGAGATGAAGCGCAGCAAAGCCAATGGCTTGTGCTGTGGCGCCGGCGGAGCACAGATGTTTAAAGAAGCGGAGCCAGGCAACAAAGAAGTGAATGTAGAGCGCACCGAAGACGCGTTGGAAACGAACGCAACTGTAATAGCAGCGGGTTGTCCGTTTTGCAACACTAT
>CALQJP020000129.1 GCA_943330925.2 Chryseobacterium gleum | reverse complement strand
TGTAGACAGCGTCCACCAACAACTATTTGGGTATTCTACGTTTATTGACCCCACACAACACAGCGGATTAGCGGTTACTAAAAGCGATATAAATGCATTGCACGATGGTGAAATTATACGCTGCCCCATTGCTGCTCCTTCCGCAAAGGCCGTTTACCAGGTGGTGATAGACAACTCCGTTTCAAACGGAGAGTTTGTTGACTACCGAGTGCCTGTGATGAATGGCGATATTCCGCTGGTGTATGCCAAATTCAAGCACGAAGATGTGCGCTTCACCAACAAGGTTCATCGCTCGGAACTGCTCTCACCGGATGCTGTATTTTCAGCCGATGAATTGAAGCTCATTCGAACCATGGCTGCACACATGGGTGCCGACTTCTGTGAATTCGATGTGCTGCGCGACAATCACAGCAAGCTCATTTACATCATTGATGTAAACAAAACGCCATACGGCCCGCCAAATGGTTTGTCTGCTGAAGAAACAAAACAAGCAGTTGCTCTGCTTACTCAAAGTTTTGTAAAAGCTTTCCTAAGCTAACGCGGCAACGATTTTATTTTACCCGCCACCTTCATTGTAATAAAGTCGCGCTCAGGCAAAGCACCTCGCGCAGGAGAATATTCGCGGGCGTAGAATATGATTTGTAAATGAAGCTTTATCCAGGTCGACTCAGCAAATAATCGCTTCGCATCGCGTTCGGTCTGCTCAACGCTTTTGCCATTGCTCAGTCCCCATCGATATAGCATGCGGTGAATGTGCGTGTCGACCGGAAATGCAGGCACTCCGAAGGCCTGAATCATGACAACCCCCGCCGTCTTATGCCCCACTCCTGGAAGGGCTTCCAACTCTTCCATCGTGGCAGGCACCTGCCCGGAATGCCGTTCGAGGAGCAACTCCGACAACCGATGTATGTTCTTGCTCTTGGCGGGTGATAAACCACAGGGACGGACAATGGATTCAATTTGCGCAACCGACACCTTCACCATGTCATATGGGTTGTTTGCCAACGCAAATAGTTTGGGGGTTACCGTGTTCACACGCGCATCGGTGCATTGGGCGCTGAGGAGCACCGCGATGAGCAACGTGTATGCATCGCAGTGATCGAGCGGCACCGGAGGCTCGGGGTACAAGCGCTCCAACTCATGCAAAATGAACTCTACGGCTTCCTTCTTTTTCATAGATCAACGTCGGAAAGTCTGTTGCGTGCGGTCCTTAAAAAAAACCAGCGTCTGTGTAGACCCCATCATGGTAAGATCCACAATGTTTTGCTGTTCCGGAAAATGAGACACCAGTAAATCGTTGGTGAGTGTAAGCGTAAAAAATTCGGGTTTTCGATACAACTCCATGTAGCAATACGTGAGATCATTCTCGACCTCCTTCCCTACCCATCGCCACTCCACGTCCACTCCATCTATTGCACAGCGGAAGTGTTGCTTCATGTATGCCTCCAACAGGGCGCCCGATTCAGGAAGCTCTTCGGGCGTTCCCAATCGCATTGCTTTGCCATTCAACTGCTCGATAGTCGACTCAAGGTCGTCGGTGAAGAGCTTGCAGGTAATTTCGAATTGCTGTGAACGCGGGTTAAACTCAATAATGCTCTTTGAAATATAGAATTTATGAGCCCCCCCATTGCTGCAGATAAAGACAATACCAACAAGCAACAAAACCGATAGTTTTTTCAGACTCAGCGACATACTCGTGTTGTTTAAAACAATCTGCAAGTTAGCAAAAGAAAGCGCTTACCCTTTCGACCTGCGTTTAACTTTGTAGCATGTCAAGGATACTGACCCCGGAACAAATTGATACCGCACAACGACTCATTCTGAACGCCAATCGAATCGTTGTAACTACTCACAAAAGCCCCGATGGCGATGCCATAGGCTCAGCGCTGGCCATGCATCATTTTTTACGCAGCCTCGGAAAAAACCCTACAACTATTCTACCCGATGCGGCGCCCGACTTCCTTCATTGGGTAAGTGCATACGAGCAATGTGTTATTGCTGACGAACAGCCCCAGGAGGCAGAAGCACACATTGCTCAGGCCGATTTGATATTCGCGCTCGACTACAATCACCTGCCGCGCACCGGCGACTATGTGGGCGGGCTGTTGGAAAAAAGCAATGCGTCGTTCATTCTCATTGACCACCACCAGCAACCGGGATCATTCCCCGTGGTTACCTACAGCGATACAAAAGCATGCAGCACGTGTGAAATGGTTTTTCGTTTCATCGAGCAATGCGGTTGGATAGGTCATTTAAACCTCGACATCGCAACCTGCATTTACCTTGGCATAATGACCGACAGCGGTTCGTTTCGCTTTCACAACGTAACATACGATACGCATCGAATCGCAGGTGCGCTCATCGCTATGGGCCTCGACCATTCGGAGGTTCATCGCAATGTATATGACACCAACCTCATGGATAAGCTCAAACTCATAGGCTATGCATTGAGTGAAAAACTGGTGGTATTGCCCGAACATTCCACTGCATTTATAAGCCTCAACCAAGAGGAATTGACACGTTACAATTACCGACAGGGCGACACTGAAGGACTTGTAAACCAAGCGCTGTCCATACGCGGCATCAAGCTCGCCGCTTTTTTCAGAGAAGGCAACAACGAAATAAAGGTATCGTTCCGTTCAAAAGGCAGTTTCGATGTCAATGCATTTTCCAGAGCTCATTGGCAGGGTGGTGGACACATCAACGCCGCCGGCGGCATTAGCATGGATATCATGGAAGCAACTCTCGACAAGTTCAATAAACTGAGCCTTCAGTATAGCAGTCAAATAAACGCTTCATGAAAATCAAAACCCTTTTCCTCCTTCTGCTGGTGGCTGCCCTGTATGCATGCAAAGGCAAAAGCTCGAGTCCGATAACTGACCAGGAACTTAGCAAAGCGCAGAAAGACCTGATCCGTGAAAACAAGCGACAGCACACGGAAGAAATGGAGGCTATCAAAGAATTCATTGGTAAATCTAACTGGCCCATGCAGGAGTCTGCCACAGGATTGCAATACTGGATTTATGAAAACGGCAGCGGACCACTGGCCAAAAAGGACCAACACGTTTGGATTACCTATACCATTAGCCTACTCGACGGAACCGCATGCTACACAACTGACGCAGCCAATGCGAAGCACATCCACATTGGTCACGACAACATAGAAAGCGGCCTGCATGAAGCAATGCAAATGATGCGCGCAGGCGATAAGGCGAAGTTCATATTCCCTTCACACCTGGCATTTGGTTTTACGGGCGACTCCAATAAAATACCGCAAAACGCATCGGTTATTTACGACATCCAACTCTTGCGCATAGAACCATGAAGACTAACAGCATCGTTGGATTTCACTATGCGGCCCTATGCTTGGTCGTATCCTTCATGGTAGGATGCAACAGCCAACCCGGCTTCGACAAGGTAAGCGACAACCTCTTCAAGCGTCTCGATAAATTTGGTGACTGCTCCCCATCGCTGCACGATGCGGCGCATTTCGTCATGCAGGTGCGCTTCGAAAGTCTCGAGCGAAGCGAACAGAAATACGAATTCCAGCTGCACCACCATTCGCTTCACAACGTGCGCTTGAAGCCCGGAGAAGACAGCCTTCAGGCAGATCTTTCGCGTGTGTTGCTCAGCATGAACTGCGGAGATGCCGTAACGCTTCGATTACCCTTCGAATCGTTCGACCGAAGCTTTCTGGGTGCCTATGCAGATGAGTCGATGTATGACCTCGATGAAAAAATGGAGCTTTCGCTGGAAGTCTTGCACACATTTGAAACAGGCGAATATGCGGACTACCTGATGAGTGCCTCTCAACAAGGTGAGATTGGGGAAAGTGAAGCCATCGAGCTATTGCTTATGAACGAAACCGAACAAGCCTTCGAAAAACACGGAGACTGCTACATTCAGTTCTTTGTTCGCGGACATGGCGATACGCTTGCCGTTGGCGACGAGGTAGCCATCACCTACAACACGTTTTTGCTCAACGGAAAGAAGCTCGACGAGCCAACAGAAATGCAATTCAATTACGGAATGCCCGGCCAAATTGTGGACGGTCTTCACTATGCGCTCAGCTTCATGCACAAAGGAGATGAAGCCATGGTGTATCTGCCCTCGCTTCTTGCCTTTGGGGAGAAAGGAAGCACAGGCCGGGTTGTGCCCAGAAATACGCCTGTGTATTTTAGGATAAAGGTCATCGACCCTGCCCCAAAGAATTTCGAATAAAAACAGAACATTTTCGAATCACCGCTCGTTCAAAAGGAGGATTTGACTCCCCCCGGAATGAATAGAGCACCTGTATTTCTTTTACTAATCCTGCTGAGCAGCCGACTTTTCGCCCAAGACAACCTGGGAATTGCCGGCAGTACGCGATCTCCGATTAATACGGTTTGGAACAACCCCTCTACCATTGTCGACTCCAGAGCTTTCATCGATTTTCAGCTGACAGGCCTCAACGCATTTGCTAAAAACGACTTGGTTTACCTGCGTGGCGGACAACTATCGGTGGCCCATTTCGATACCATGACCACGGTGCCACTTCGCAAACAGAACACGCCTTACACCGCCTTCATAGATGTGCAGGTGGGCGGACCATCGATAGCGTTTGCCGTTAAGCAGCATTCCTTTGCAATCAGTACTTCAGCGCGGGTGGTAGCCGACGTTCGTGGCATACCGTCAAAAGCATATGAGTGGGCTCAAAATGGATTTGATTCGCCCGACGAAAAAAATAAGTTTAACACCATTCGAAACGTACGTGTGAACGCACTTG
The DNA here is from genome assembly GCA_943330925.2 of Chryseobacterium gleum. Lineage (GTDB taxonomy): Bacteria > Bacteroidota > Bacteroidia > Flavobacteriales_D > Sanyastnellaceae > JAIBBG01. The sequence continues at coordinate 2,243 of CALQJP020000129.1, read as the reverse complement.
CCTGGGGTGAGTTGGGACTTACATACGGTACCATCATACACCGAGAAGGCTACTCCATGACCCAGGGAGCCATTACCGTTAAGCGGCTGTTTGGCTCTGCAGGAGCCGGAGTTCGCTTAGACTCCTGGACTTATAAAATCCTCGACAACAACTCCATTGAAACACAAGAGTTCATTGGTCAATACGGATTCAACGACCCCACAACGGCTCCTATCAATGGCAAAGGGTGGGGCGCCGATATAGGCATTACCCACAAAGTGCGTTACAAACATTCGGAAGGATATACTCCACACTCCCCTTGTACCGACGGCGACTACCGTTACCGCGTAGGTATTTCGTTGCTCGATGTGGGACGAATCAACTTTACGCAGCCTTTCTACACCAACAACTTCTCTCAAAATCAAAGCACGATGTGGGAAGACTACCAAGGCACACAAGCCGACAACATAGGCGATATTGATAGCCTCATCAACAACAACTTTGAGCTGGTGAAAGAAAATGGCTACATGACCAAATACACGATGTTGTTGCCTACCGCCATTTCGGCACAAGCTGATATTAATTTGATCAGTAACCTGTATTTGTACGGTGTAGTAACCTACGGTGTGCCATGGCTCAACCAGCTCGGGGTGCAACGCTCCGGCTATGCAGGCATAGCACCGCGTTGGGAAAGCAAGCGATTCGAAGCGTCGTTGCCGCTTTCGTTCTACCAATACAAGCGCCCACAGCTGGGTTTTTGCATGCGACTCAACAGCATCATCATAGGCAGCGACGACCTGGGCGCACTGCTTTTCAAGAAAGACATCTATGGTGCCGATGTATACCTCAGTCTGAAGTACACCATTTTCAAGCATTGGAAATGCGGTGCAAAGCCTAAAAAAATCAGCTACAAACGTCACGTCGGCGGCGCACCACCGCCACCCTGCCCCGCCTGGCGCAAGTAAATCGACTCATTATCAAGCATTCTATTTCGGCCGTTGCCTTGTAAATTCGCAACATGACCGGAGCAACCATCGACGTTTATGACTTTCATGAAATGCGTCCCTACAACGACGCTGAATTGCAAGCCGCCATTGAACGAATGGTGCAGGAACCACTGCTCATCAAGATGATGAAATGGGTGTATCCGGGACTGCGTAAGACGGAAATCTTAAGCATGTTTCGAGAGGTACGTTCCGTTCAACAATTCCAGGAAGAAATCAGTGCGCCCGCTGTTAAAGTCATCACCCAAATGACTACCAGCGGTGTAAGTTTTTCGAACGAATCAGAAATAGAGCCCGACAAGGCGTATCTGTTCATTTCCAATCACCGCGATATTATTCTCGACAGTGCGTTGCTCAATGTAAGCCTCATTGAACGCGGCATTCCTACCACTGAAATAGCCATTGGCGACAATTTGCTAAAAATGCAGTTGGTGCGCGACATCGTGCGCTGCAACAAGAACTTTATTGTGAGCCGCGACGTGAATTCCAAAGAGATGCTCTACTATTCGCTTCGTATGAGCAATTACATCCGACATACCATCACGGAGAAGAATACCTCCATTTGGATTGCACAGCGCGAAGGCAGAAGCAAAGACGGTGACGATCGCACGGCTACCGGCTTGCTGAAAATGTTTACCCTCAGCTCCAAATTGGCCCCGGAAGACGGACTATACGAACTCAACCTGCGCCCCATGTGTGTTAGCTACGAGTTCGATCCATGCGATTTGCTTAAAACAAATGAGCTCATGCACATCAAGCTCTTTGGTAAGTATGAAAAGAAATCGGGTGAAGACTTCCTTTCCATGTTAACGGGTTTAACCGGGCACAAAGGAAAAGTCAATATCTGTGTAGGAAACCCCATGGATGCGGCTTACGTGAAGATGCGAAGTATTTCCAACAAGAATGAAAAATACCGCATTTTAAGCGAGGCAATCGATGAAGAAATGCATCGAATCTATCACCTCTGGCCCAACAATTTCATAGCCTTCGATTTATTGAATGGCACCCGAGAATACAAAGACCACTACTCGAACATTCAGCGTATTGCCTTCGTCAATTATATACGCGGACATGTATTCAAACTCTCGCTGTCCAGGAAAAAACTTGGTCTGCCGGCAGAAAAATTTCAAAGCACTGCACGCGAAATTTTGCTGCAGATGTATGCCAATCCGGTAATCAATAAGCGACAAGTTGAAAGCAATTTGAGTGTTGAATCAACCATCTCCGAGCAGGATGCATAAACGATTAGCAACCATCATC
>CALQJP020000128.1 GCA_943330925.2 Chryseobacterium gleum | reverse complement strand
TCCTTCTAAACAAGACAATGAAAACGAACCTCCTTTTACTTTTGAGTCGCATGGATACTTCGGAATGTCTTTTTTACGTGCGTTTTCCTCGTGAAGATTGTGATGCGTTGCTCGCTCAGGGCATCGAAGATTCTTTTGTGGTAGCTGCGGGGGAGGCTGTGGATTGGGATAAGCTTCAGGCCTGGTTGACCCAAAAGGAGGGTTGGGTGTTGGGTTGGATAGGGTATGATGTACGTCGTTCGATCGAACTGTTTGGAGAAGAAAAATTACGCACATCTTCATTTCCTCAAATAACGCTCATTCGACCTACCAATCTTTTTAAGATTCGAGGCGCTAAAGTGGAGGTGATAAAGGGATCCTGGCACGATTCGCTCAACACCTGGCTTTCGATGCAGCCTGCCGAACTTGCTGAAGGTGCAGACTTAAAACCGGTTGTTTCGCATGCCGAATACTTAGAGCATATAGCTGCTCTGAAGCGAGAAATTGCTATCGGTAATGTATACGAATTGAATTACTGCATGCCTTTCGAGGCGCGGGTACATTTGACAGACGCACCATCGGTATGGAAGCGCATTTACCATCAAACCCAAGCGCCCTTTTCGGCCTATGCACAAGTTGGTTCGCACCATGTGATGTGCGCATCTCCGGAGCGTTATCTGAAGCGTGATGGCAATCGGGTGATATCACAACCCATCAAGGGCACGGTGCGCAGAGGTCAAACACCGGAGGAGGACACACGTTTGAAGGAGCAGTTGGGTAGCAGCAAAAAGGAGCGCGCCGAGAATGTGATGATAGTGGATTTGGTGCGCAACGATTTGTCGCGTTGCGCCGAGCGCGACAGTGTGCAGGTTGAGGAGTTGTTTGGAGTTCACTCTTTCAAGACGGTGCATCATTTGGTCTCAACCATTCGATGCGATGTGGCTCCTGAAACTTCGTGGGTCGATTTAGTAAAGGCTACTTTTCCGATGGGCAGCATGACAGGCGCACCCAAGTTGAGCGCCATGCATCTCATAGCGCAACACGAGGAAACGGAACGCGGAATTTATTCGGGTTCTATCGGATACATCGAACCCGGCGGAGATTTCGATTTCAATGTGGTCATACGAAGTGTACAATACGATGCTGCCTCACAACTGGCAAGTTGCCATGTAGGCGGTGCTATTACAGCATTATGCGAGGCAGAAGATGAGTACAACGAATGTCTGCTCAAGGCGGAAGCCGTGCTAAGAGCGTTGCGTGGTTGATTCTGCTCGATGGTAGAGGTCTATCGATACGAGTATGGCAATGAATCCCCAGAATGGTATCGATGCTTTGTCGGTGTCGAGATAGTTGTTGAGCACGCCGTGAATGAAGTATGTCATGAGACCTAGATAGGCTCCTGCAACCAGTCGTTTGATGTCGCCATCTTCCAGCGAGTAGAATAGCCTGAATGCAAGTGCGCTTATGGTGTACAAAAGGCCGATTACCCAAATGGTTCCCGGCACGCCTTGCTCGCATAGAGGCCCGAGGTATTCGCTGTGTGCATTGCCTCCATCGCCCTGATTGGTGCTGATGATAGTTCGGTCTTTGGAACGCTGAAAGGGTGCGTAAACAAATTGATACGTGCCAGGTCCCCAGCCCACGAGCGGTCGCTCCTTAAAAAGTTCGATCGCACAATTCCAACGATTCAAGCGCTCCAGATTGCTTGCGTCGGAAGAAACGTTGGAAATAGAACTGACGTGTTCGTCGAGATTGTCGCTGCTTTCCTGTTTGTTTTGCTCCAGGCTCATTACGATGTCGTCCCAACCAATCAGTAGAATACCTGTTGCCAGCGATGCCCCGACAATGAGGTGCCGCAATTGAATGCGCAAGAGCATAACGGCGAGAATAGCTGCTGCACCAATAATGGAAATCCATGCGGCGCGGGTGTAGGACAACACCAGTCCTGTTGTAAGTATGATGAACCCGATCGTAAGCAGCACGCGCATCAATACGTTCATGTTGCGCTGCATGAGCAATGCAATAACAATCGGAAAAAACATCGCTAAAACAGCGCCATAGCTTGTGTGGTCTTTGAAAAGTGGCTCCATCACCCAGTGTGCAGAGTCTTTGTCGAATCCAAACTGCGCATGGCGGGTAACGGTGTAGACGATTACGCAGGTGAGGGAGAAAAAGTAGAGCAGCAGATAGGATTTCATCATCGCACGGTTGCGAAAAATATGCGTTGCGATGAAGTAGAATGAAACGATGAACCAAAGCCGTGTAGTGACAAATTTCAAGCTCACAACGGGGTATTCACTGGTCATGCATGTGATGGCCATCCACCCTAAATAGGCATATAGCAAATAGCTGACAGGATGTTTGAAGATTGCTTGGTCAATACTTTTTCCCGAAAGAAGTTTGAAAACGAATAGCACGAGAACACCAAACAGCAGGGGCTCTGTGGGCAGATACATGCCTACGCCTCCAATTTCCAGGTCTTCCAGATTAATGCTGAAAGGAGTACAAAACGCAATGAATAGAATTAGATAGTCCAGTTTGAAAAACGCAGCCCAAAGCACGGTGAGTGCTGCAGGAATGAGCAACACCGCATACTGTTCCATATAAATGCCAACCGCCATGATTGCAATGAAGCAGGCGGAAAGCAGATAGAGTGTTCTTTTGGAAATGGATGATGCGTTGGTCATGCCATCAGATTCTGCCTTGTGAACGCAGTCTTTTGAAATTGTCGAGCACAAGCAAAATGATAAACGTGAATACAAAAGCGGACAGTGTGCTCATGGCAACAATGAGCCAGCGAATCGGAAAGGATTTTTTGTCGGCGGCACTGGCATAGTCAACTACGCGCATTACAGGTATGTTACTTTCCACGTCAATTTTCATGAGGTCGTAGCGCTTGCGCAGCACGTTTAGTTTTTCGTATGCTTCTTTCAAGTTTGTTTCGAGATTGACATACGTGGTTCCGTATTTCGAAAGAAAGTCCATTTGTTGTTTCAGCTGAAGTGCTCTGTCCGGATGGCCTCCTGCGATTGCGGTTCCATACATTTCGGTGAGCGCTGCAATTTGATCGATGTAGCTGTATACTCCCATTTCCTGCAGCACTTTCATGGAGTCTTCCATGGTTTTTACTTCATTCAAAACACTTTGCAGCGAAGACTCTGCGTATTTGAATGCGGTCATCGCTCGTTCGCTTCGCATGCGATTCGCAACCGAGTCGGAGTAGAGGGCAATGTCGTTGGCCATATCGCGCGCGCGCTCCGGTTTTTCATCCAAGACAGCTACTTCCACCGAGCCGAATTTTGTGAGTTGCGCCGATACATTGCTCTGATACTCTTTTGCGATAAGTGTATTGGCTCCGCGTTGATCGCGCTGCACGTCATACACTTCCCACAATTGATATTTATCGATGATTTTGTTACGTACCTGATCGGAGTTGATGATTTGAAGCAAGCGCTCCGCGTCTTCTTCTTCCCCGAAGGTGAGCAAGTCTTCCTTCTGAACATCTTCCAGGAGCTGGGCACCAAATGAGTGTTGCTGCTCTGCATACAGTACCACGGTGCTTTTGTATCGTTCTTTGAGCAAAAGACTGACAACAGCAGAAATCGCAGCTGCAGCAATAGAAACCAGTAAGATGGGTTTTCTCCACGAGTAGAGAAGAATGAACAGGTTTGACGAATCAAGTGACGTCGTCTTGTTTTCTGAATGGCTCTCGTTCATGTTCATGATAGGATTGGCTGTAAAGGTAAAGCTCGTTTTAACTTTCTTCCGTTACTTGATGTGTGATTGGCAGAATCTTCTTTATATCGCGCACAGGGAGCATGCTCGTGAGAATGCCGATGAAGACAACCGTGGCTGTGATGCTCCCCATGGTCAGCACTGCCGATAAGTTTGCACTTGCAATTAAACTGGCCGACACGAAGCTCACGGAAATGAAAAGAGTGCTTTGAATGAGCAGCTTCATCGTCCAGACGCGATAGTATTTTTGAATGAAAACCGCTTGAATGAGGAACACAAATGTTTGTGTCATAAAAGCAGCTTGAGCCGCACCAACAGCGCCGCCGTAGGGTATCAGCTTCGTGTTGAGCGTCAGGTTTACCAGAAGGCTCAACAAAGCAACTACAATCAGGAGTTTCATTTTGTGACCTGCAGTAAGCAGTGTTCCTGTGGCGTACTGCAGTGAAAACATCACGGCGGCTCCTATCGTCCAGGGCAGCACCAGAGCTGCTTCCGATGTATGCTCGTTGTATAGAATTTTCAGAGTGTATTCTGCTTGAAACACGGATATCAAAGCCATCCATGCACAACCGGTCAGCAGCAAACGAAAGGAAATGCCGAACAACTCGCGAGGCTGCTCTCCATTGGACAGCTGCCGCGAAAGCAGGGGTAGGAGCAGAACGGCAAACAAATAGGAAATCATAGTGAGCATATCTCCCAGGCGAAACGCCATGGCATAAATGCCGGCATCGAAGCTGCCTTTCATGCGTTCGAGCAATACGGCATCGACGCGTCCTGAAATCATCGAAAAGAAGATGAGCAATGCAAATGGCAGACTCGAAGTGAGAATGGTATCGGTCGACAGTACCTCGTTCTTTCCTCCTTTCGTGGTGAGGCGAACGACGAGGATGAAGGAGACCAGTAAGGTTGCACCATAAGCGATTGTTTGACCGTAGATGAAATAGGAGATCGGAAAAACTTCGTCACGGGGAATCCAAAGAAGCGCTGCTCCCATCATACCAATGAGAAGCAGTCGGTCGAGAATGGAGACAAATCGGTCGCTTGCAAATGCGTGCATTCCCGTGAGGTATGAGCGTAAAAACAACACACCTGTAGAAAGCACTTGATTGAACGCAAGGACAATGAGCCACGCCATTGCGTGCTCTTCGTAATCCATAAACAGCCCGACACCTGTGCACACTAAGAGATAGACGAGTCCAAGTGAAATGCGTATGCGAATTAACTTTTGAAATTGCGACGCTTGTATGATGCCGTTGGACGCAACATGCCGGTTGTTCCAATTGGTAATGCCGATGTCGGGAAGAATGTTGAGAATGAATGAAATGTTGAGCAAGGCGAAATACATTCCATACGCATCCGGCCCTAAACGCTCTTGAATACTTGCTTCTATAACCAGCAAGTAAAATGGCTTGATGAGCAAGTTGATACCGATGAGCAGCAGCAGGTTCGAAAGGAAAGTCTTACGTATTGCACCCATGGTTGATTCGCGTGGAGGTAGTGTTTAGCTGTTGAGGCTGAAACGCAATGAAATACCGGTGGAGATATTCGAAGTCGGGAAGGAAGTGGAGATTTTGGGTTTGTTGAGCTGGTGATCGTAGAAGAATCGGATAGTAAGCTTGTCGCTTACGGCCATGTCGGCGCTCGTCTTCAAGCTATACAAACGCTGCCCGGCAGTTGGTTGGCTGGTTTGTTCCACCATTTTACGAATGAGTGTCACGTTGTCGCGCACGGTAAGGTCGGCGCGTAGATTGAGTGATGTATTCGCCAGCATCTTGATGGGAAGCTTGCTGTTTTTCTTGCGGAACGGATTGGGCACCTCGTTGATCTTATAACCTAAACCGAGCGTCAGTGAGTTACTCTTGGTTTCTGTTATCTGGTAATTGGTAAGTCCGAGAGCAAGCGTTCTGTCTTTCTTGTATTCCACTTTCAATTGTGGCTCGTTGGTTTTCTCCTTGTTCTTTTTCTTTTTCGTCTTCAAGGTCATGTCGAGCGAAAGCGGCGTAATCTGTTCCGATATGTTGACGCTGTTAATCTGCCTGCGTGTGATGTAGTTCGGGAAGTCACTTTGATCGACAGTGGTTGGCAAGCCTTCTTCGTTGGGTGTGAAATTCAAATTGCTCACATAGCTGGTGGTATAGGTCGAGCGGTAACTGTGCTTCAAGTTGAATTGTTTGAAGTATTTCTTGATGGCCGGAATCTTAGAGAGACCGTCATACGTAACGCTCCAGTTGGGTTGCACCTTCGGCTTAAACGGATTGGCCGATACTTCATTTACATCCTGGCCGGTGTATGCTGCAAGGAATGCAGGTATCACAACGTCTTGCGATGTGGGACCCCATCCACTGTAGTATCCATTCGCTTCCGGAGAGCCAACTTGATAGCTTTCGGAGTTGAGTCTTTCCGAGAAGATGAGGCGGTTGTCCAGAAACGCTTCGAATGCAGCGTTTTGATATTCGTTCTTATCGTCGTCACGGAGGAATGCCGTAGGCCACGTAATAATCGAAGCACTTACATTGCCTGTTTCCATAGGAGAATCGAACACATACTCACCCGTTTCATCGTCGAGGCGGAAGAAGCTTGTGAGGTTGCGTCCTTCGGTGCGATTGGCGGTAAGTTCAATCTTGAAACTCTTGATAGGCTCTAGATTGATTTTATAGTTCCACGTTTCGGAATACGTTTCGTTGTATTGTGTGTTGAGCGAAGGCAATTGCACAAGCCAACCATTGGCCGCAGCATTGAGGGCGAAGTTTTCGCCGGTTGGGTCGCCCCAGATGTCGGTGTTCTGCTGCCCAACAAGGAACGGAATTCCAGGGGCGTTGAAACTTTCATCCATACCCAGAATTTTCGAGGGTTGCGCATAACCTGGAAGCAACATGCCTTCGTTGCGCGTGTAAGTTCCGTTTACACTGCGCACCATCATCAGGAAGCGAAGCGCCACATGGCTTGGGTTAATAGGATCGCGTTTTTCTTCTTTTTGCTTATCGTCCTTCCCGAATCCGTCTTTCTTCGTTGGATCTTCTTTCTCGTTTTTCTTTTTGTCGTCTTTGGGTTTCTTGCCTGTATTGATGTCTTTCAACAAGGGCACCTTGTTATACAGCGTTTCTAAATTACCCTGCACATTGAGCTGCAATTGGCGTGTGTTCTGAATGGTGTTGCCCAGTGAGTCTTGCGAGAAAGGCGCGCGGTCCCAGCGATAGGTGGCAGCATAGCGAGCATCGCTGCTGATGAAGTCAATAAGCGGAAACTTATCGAAAGGCAGCTTGTAGGTCACGTTCACGTTGTGGTTATAGGTAGTGTTGTTGCCACCTG
>CALQJP020000127.1 GCA_943330925.2 Chryseobacterium gleum | reverse complement strand
TTGGTGCGTTAACATCTCTGCTCAACACACCACAATAGTCGCTAAGCATTTGTGTTATTTTGGTGCCCAATGAAAACCCAAAAGACAGTCATCGTGAGAACTCTGCTGCTCCTTTGTTTAAGCATTCCATTTGCCCTTCGCGCCCAGGACGGTTGCTCGTTTGAGCCAACCGGAAAAATCCAGAAGCTGCTCGATCAAAGTTTCGATATGAAGAAATACGAAACCAACGAGCGCATTGAGTTTTTGGAGAAGGCGCTCGATGAAGACCCTAAGTGCACGCCATGCCTCATGCGCTTGGGTGAAATCGAATTCAAGGTTGCCAAGCGCGGTGGCTCGTTCGCTTCCTCCAAGCAACACTTTCAACAGCTCGACGAGCTGTGCCCCAACTACCATAGCGAAGTATATTATTTCCTCGGCGCCATGTGCTACGCCGACCGTGAGTATGACAAGGCGCTCGAATATTTCGAGAAGTTTTTACGCTTCCCCGATAGCGATCCGAGCAAGTTCGAAAAAGACTATCAGAAAAAATACACCGAAGTAGAAGACGCACTGAAGAATGTGAAGGCCTATGCCGAGATTTACAAAGACCAGATTGAATACACTCCGGTGCGAGTAACAGGAGTCTCCTCGCCTACCGACGATTATTTGCCACTGATTTCTCCCGACGGTGAAATCATGTTTTTTACGCGTACGGTGAGCAAGCAAGCCAAGGGCGACGTGGCGCCGCGCACCTACGAGCACTTTTCGTGGTGCAAGCGTCCCGACATCAACACCCGATTCGATGAAGGCAATGCTCTACCCGAACCTTTCAACCAGGGCGCCAACTGCGGCGGAGCTACCATCACTGTCGACAACCGCGAGTTGATTGTAGCCATGAAAAATCCGAATCCGAAAAACCCCGACAACATCGATCTTTTTTCGACGCGTTATACCCTCAGCACCAACGATGCAGGGAAGAAAATCTACCAGTGGGGTTCTCTCGAAAGTTTAGGCGACTTGGTGAATACGCCAGATGGTTTTGAAGGCCAACCCTCGTTGAGTGGTGACGGCAAAACGCTCTACTTCGTGGGCGTGCGTCCGGAGTGTGTGAAAGATGCGAGCGGCAATTTCTCACACGACATCTTCTACAGCAAGCGCGGTAAAGATGGCAAGTGGGGAGCAGCTCAGCTCATTGGCGGAGGCATCAACACTCCCGGTCAGGAAAAAGGCCCCTTCATGCACAGCGATAGTAAGACTCTTTACTTTGCCAGCGACGGGCATATCGGCGTAGGAAAAATGGATTTGTATTACTGCAAGGTGCAGGACGACGGTTCCATTAAAGAAATCAAAAACATTGGCTATCCCATCAACTCCGAAGCCGACGAGCTAGGCATCGTGGTAACGAGCGACGGAGAATTGGCCTACTTCGGAGCAAAGAATTTTCAGAACAACAAAGGCTGGGATGTGTATGAATTTAAGATGCCCGAGAAAGCAAAGCCCGAAAAGGTCATGATTGTGAAGGGCCAGGTGAAGACAAACTCAGGAGAACCCCCGGTGCAAGCGAAAGTGGAGATTCAGTATACCGAAAGCAAGTTCAAGGAAGAAGTGGCTGTCAACGATGACGATGGAACCTATGCCGCCGTAGTGAAAGTGAGTCGCAATGAAAACGTGACCTTGAGCGTAGAAGGCGACGACATCGCGTTCAACTCACGTGTGATAGCCAAGAAAGACGACCCGGCGCCGGTGGTCACCAAGCTCAACATGGAGACGCGCGAGGCCAAGGCCAACGAAGCGTTTGTGATCAACGACATCTACTACACCACCAACAGCGCCGAAATTGAAGAACGCTCGAAGATTATACTCGACGCCTTTGCCGGCTACCTCCTGAAGCACCCATCGATGGTGATTGAAATATCAGGTCACACCGATAGCCGTGGCGACGACAACACCAACAAAGCCCTTTCAGCCGAGCGCGCCTTCGAAGTCATGAAGTACCTCGTCGACCACGGTGTGGAAGCCAAGCGACTCACCAATCAGGGTTATGGCGAAACCAAACCTGTCGGCGACAACAACACAGAAGAAGGCCGGGCGATGAACCGCAGGACGGAGTTTGTGATAAAGAAGATGTAGGCATCCATAAAGCAGGGACGCTCTGCCGCGCGTCCACCAACAACCCAATCAACCATGACCGATTTCATTCAGCAGCTCAAATACCGTAACGAGACACTGTTTTATTTCGGTGTCGTTTGCCTGCTATTTTCCATACTGCTCTTGATTTTATCGAAGACAACCACAACCGAAGTGTATGGAGTAAACGCATGGTACAAGCCGTTTAAGTTCGCTTTCTCCACTTTCCTTTTTTCGTGGGCCATGGCGTGGTATTGCTTCTACTTGCCCGACTTCAACATCAAAGCATTCAACTGGGTCGTTATCCTTTTATTGGGGTTCGAGATTTTTTACATCGCCCTTCAAGCCGGGCGCGGTCAGCTATCGCACTACAACGTATCCACTCCTGTTTATTCCGCATTGTTTTCGCTCATGGCACTTGCGGCTTCAGCCGTTACCATTTACACGGGTTATGTTGGTTTTCTGTTCTTCAAACATTCGTTTCCGGAACTACCGACTTACTACGTTTGGTCCATACGTTTCGCAATCATCCTATTCGTAATTTTCTCCTTTGAAGGATTTGCAATGGGCTCGCGCCTCAGCCACAGTGTCGGCGCGCTCAATGACAACTCCAATTGGTTCATTGTCGGCTGGAGCAAGACCGTTGGTGATTTGCGCGTTGCGCATTTTATCGGCATGCACGCCCTGCAAGTGCTGCCGCTCCTCTCCTACTACCTCTTTAAAAACACCAAATGGACCGTTGCCGTTTCCATTCTCTATGGACTCCTCGCAATCGCCACACTTGTCCAAGCACTTCAAGGCAGGCCGTTGATGAGGGCGAAGGAAGGGAGCCATGTATCGAAACAGTAAAAACCCTCAATTTTTCGAGTCAAATCCAAAAAATCCTACGTTATTTTCGAATAGACTCCAAAATAACAGGTAACGCTCATCCGAGGGAAGATGATGCCATCCATTGAATACAATTTCTTATAAGGAAGAGCATTCGTGCTGCGGCCGGTCCTTACGTCTGGGTTCATATTGGTTGCTATCATGCTGCATGGATTGGTCAGCCCCTCCGGGGCTGTGGCGTCCATCTTTCCACCCACGGCTATTGAAGGTTGGCCCCTCCGGGGCCTCTTGAAGGACGACCTATAGATTGATGCAACCCCTAGCGAAAAAACACCGGAAACTAAACGCCCACTCGCCATTCGTCATTCGCCACTCGCCATTAGGCATTCTTTCCTATTTTCGCGGCACCAAAAAATTTCATTCGCTATGAACATCCACGAATACCAAGGTAAATCGATACTTTCATCATACGGCGTGGCCGTGCAACGCGGTTATGTGGCTTCTACTCCGGAAGAGGCGCACGAGGCGGCTGTTAAACTCAAAGAAGAAACCGGCACGGGCTGGTTTGTGGTGAAGGCGCAAATACACGCCGGCGGCCGCGGTAAAGGAACGGTTACCGAGACAGGCTCACGCGGCGTTGTGCTTGCGAAAGGCCTCGACAAAGTTGCCGATATCGCGAAAGATATCCTCGGCGGTCACTTGGTGACGCTGCAAACCAAAGCAGAAGGAAAATTGGTTCAGAAAGTATACATCGCAGAAGACGTGTACGCCCCGGGCGCAAGCGAACCCCGCGAATTCTATATGTCGGTCCTGCTCGACCGCGCGCTCGGTCGCAACGTTATCGTGTACTCGCCCGATGGCGGTATGAACATCGAAGACGTGGCTCACAACACGCCCGAGAAAATCTTCAAGGAAGTTATCGACCCAATGACGGGCGTCAACGACTTCCAATGCCGTAAAATCGGCTTCAACCTCGGCCTCAGTGGCACTGCCATGAAGGAGATGGGCACGTTTGTGAAGAGCCTCTATGCCGCCTACGTGGGCTGCGATGCGGCTATGTTTGAAATCAACCCTGTACTCAAAACGAGCGACGACCGTGTAATCGCAGTTGATGCGAAAGTGACGCTCGATGGCAACGGACTCTTCCGTCATAAGGACTATGCCCAAATGCGCGACACCACCGAAGAAGACCCTATCGAAGTGGAAGCCAGCAACGCTGATCTCAACTACGTGAAGCTCGAAGGCAACGTGGGCTGCATGGTAAACGGTGCCGGATTGGCAATGGCAACGATGGACATCATCAAATACAGCGGCGGTGAGCCGGCCAACTTCCTCGACGTAGGCGGAACAGCCGATGCTAAGCGCGTTGAAACAGCCTTCCGTATGATCCTCCGCGATGCATCCGTAAAGGCTATCCTAGTAAACATCTTCGGCGGTATCGTACGATGCGATCGTGTAGCGCAAGGTATTGTGGACGCATACAAAAACATCGGCAACATTCAAGTGCCAATCATTGTGCGCCTGCAAGGAACCAACGCGGTAGAAGCCAAAAAGCTTATCGACGAAAGCGGCCTGGAAGTGCACTCAGCGATTACATTGCAAGAGGCGGCGGATCAGGTGAAGAAAGTACTTTCGTAATGACGAATGGCGAATGACGAGTGACTAATAAAAAGGCACGTTTTGATTTTCAAAACGTGCCTTTTTATTTTAGAAATAGGATGCTATGAGTAGCTCAATACTCGCCATTCGCCATTCGCCGTTCGCCGTTCACAACTATTCTCACCGCCATCAACCCATCCCGTATCGGCAACAGCACGTTCTCTACTCTGGGGTCTTCCGTAACGAGCTTATTGAGTTGCTGCATCACCCGCGTCTCTTTGTCATTGGGATGAGGCTCGTGCAATACTTTGCCAGACCATAATACATTGTCGATGAGAATAATTGCGCCCGGTTTCAGGCGCTGCATCAACAGGTCGTAGTAATGCAGATAGTTCTCTTTGTCTGCGTCCATAAACACCAGGTCGAACTCAAGCAGCAACAGTGGAATCAACTCACGAGCGTCGCCGAAATGCCGTTCAATCTTATGTCCGTGCGGTGACAGCGCGAAGTACTTATCCTGAATCCACTGCAGCTCATCGTTGACATCGATAGTAATCAAACGCCCATCGTCGGGAAGGCCCTCTGCCATGCACAACGCCGAATAGCCCGTATAGGTGCCAATCTCAAGAATCGTTTTTGCCCGCATCATCTGCACGAGCATCTTCAGCACACGTCCTTGCAAATGACCGCTCAACATGCGCGGATTAATGACCTTCTGCCACGTCTCACGCACCAGCTGCTGCAGCAACTCCGGCTCCTGCCGAGTATGCGATTCTACGTAGCGTTCAATTTCTTCAGGGAGAAAGTTCATGCGGTAAAAGTACTGGATAGTGGGGACTGGGGACTGGGGACTGAGGATTGGGGACTGGGGACTGAGGACTGAGTACTTGCAGCGCCAGCTCCTGACATCGTAACCTATTTGCTAGTACCTATTACCTAGTATCCAGTCTCCAGTACCCAGTCTCCAGTACCTAATGCCTACCTTTGCCCCCCATGCTCAAAAAAACCATTCTTCTTCGCCTGGCCCTGGCAACGCTGATAGGCATGCCATTGGTCGCTATTGTGGTCGATCGGTTTTCGGATACCGTTAATCTGCAAATGGCTCTCACCGGAGATGCGAAATACTGGGAGCAACTGGCAACAGGTTCTTTTGCCGGAATCATAATTGCCATTGCTGCGCACATGCTCATTGCTTCCCCGCTTCTCAATGCGGTGAATAGCTCGTATGCACGCATGCTCGGTCGGTTTAGACTTACCTTCAGCGAGATTCTCTTGATTTCACTTTGCGCAGGTGTGGGCGAAGAAATGCTGTTCCGCGGCGCTGTACAGCCTTTTCTCGGCATACCCGCCACCTCCGTTCTGTTTGTGGCCATTCATGGCTACCTCAATCCGCGCGACTGGCGTTTATCAGTCTACGGGGTATTAATGACGGTCGGTATTGCATGGCTCGGTTACCTAGCGGAGACCCGTGGGTTGCTCAGCGCAATCATAGGCCACACCATTATCGATGTATACTTACTTGTCTACTTGCAGCGATCGGCGAAGTCGATACCGGTAACACACAACCCCGATTTAGTAGACTTTCCCGAGGAAATAGACGAATAAAAATCTGTGCCTGCAGGGATATAATCTAACCACAGAGATAACAGAGAACACGGAGAAAAATTCAATACAATTTGCGTTATGCCGAAGCCCAAATCAAACTCACTCGCTGACTTAGGTGGAATGGTGTATTCCACCAATCCGAATTACAAACCGGAAGAGCCTGCCGAACAAGACGAGACGCTTGCGCCCACTCAACAAGACCTGCGTGTTTGGCTCGAGAAAAATCACCGTGGAGGGAAAACAGCCACTGTTATCAAAGGCTTTGCAGGCACCGCCGACGATTTGGAAGTGCTTGGAAAAACGCTCAAGACCAAATGCGGCACAGGCGGCTCGGCCAAAGACGGAGAGATTATCATTCAAGGCGACCACCGCGACAAGATCATGACTATCCTTGCGCAACTCGGATACAAAGCCAAAAAAGCAGGATCGTAATATGAATTTATACCCCAAAACGCCCTTCCGCATCTCCATCAAAACACTCCAAAACCTGGAGGAAGTGCTGATGGCAGAACTGCGCGAACTGGGCGCTTCCAACATAGAAGCCGGCAAACGCGTGGTGCATTGCACAGGCGATATGGCATTGGTCTATCGTTGCAACCTGCACCTGCGCACTGCGCTGCGTGTGTTGATACCTATCGCAGAGTTTCCGATACGCGAGGCCGACGACATTCACCGCCAGGCCATGAAATTTGACTGGACGGAATGGCTGGATTTGGATCAGACCTTCGCCATAGACCCAAACGTGAATAGCGAATTCATTCGTCATAGCAACTATGCATCGGTAAAGCTGAAAGACGCCATTGCCGACACCTTCAACCGCAAGTTTGGGAAGCGCCCGAGTGTGCACCCCGACAGACCCGATGTACTGTTTCACTTGCACGTCGACAATCACCGTGTTACCATATCACTCGACAGCAGCGGCGAATCGCTCAA
>CALQJP020000126.1 GCA_943330925.2 Chryseobacterium gleum | reverse complement strand
GCTGTTGCGGTCGCAATGGTTGTTTCCCAGATGTTGTTACCATCCCAGTCCTGGAGCGGAACAAACGTTGTCCAGTTTACGAACGAACCATTCACGTGAACGCCCAAAGGACTGATATCCTCGCCTGGCTCAGCAAAGATTCCATCAGCATCCAAATCCACAGTACTCATATCTACACGCAGACGAATTGCGTTTTGACCGCAATCAGCACACTCTCCGTAACATACAGAGTATGATGTGGCTTCAGTACCTACCATGATTTGGCGGTTGCTGTTGCCGTTTACTTCCACCGTGCAAGTTTGGGGAACGGTTTCAGAAAATGGCCAATCGTTACCATTCACAAACTTGAACTCGTAACGACCCGGCTGCAACATTAATGTAGCCGTGTAAACGAAGTCCATGTCGTCATCGGTCATCAAGCCGGAAGCCGCGTTGGGCGTCCAGTTCTGATAATCAGGATTTTCAGCAACGTTGTCGTAGTTGGGGTCTGCGAAGTTTCCCACTACGTGCAAGCTGTCAGACATGCCAATAGGAAGCATGTTCACGTTGAAAGTTACTGCCGTTTGGGCCATTGCACCCACAGCAACCATCAGACTCAAGATACTCAAGTAGATCTTTTTCATAATTGTTTTTGTTAATTGGATAGTTGGTGTACTTTAAACACTTTGTGCCAAATGTAGATACTTTCGCATTTATCAGAATCAGCGATTTATTTTTTTATGAAACGATCTTTTCCACATTTCCTCACGCTTTGTTTAACGCTTCTGTGCGGAATCTTCAACATATCTATCGCACAATCGATCGTTCGCGCCGACCCTCCTAATTGGTGGTCCGGAATGCAACACAACAAGGTAGAGATCCTGTTCAATGCGAAATACATCGGCAAGTGCAGAGCCTTTGTGAAAAGCGAGCACTGCAAAATCATAGGCACAACCCCGCTTCCCAACCCCGATTATCTATTGGTAGAAGTTGAAATAGCCCCCGATTGTCCGGCTGGCAAAGTGGAGTTCAATTTCGCTTCTTCGCGCAATGACTACGCATTTTCGTTTCCTATTGAAAGTCGCTCCACCAAGACAGCCAAAGGGCTCGATGCGTCAGACCTTATCTACCTCGTCTTCCCCGATCGTTTTTCGAATGGAGATCCAGCCAACGACAACAACCCTTCCCTACTCGAACCCAAGGCAGACCGCTCAGGACTCAAAGCCCGTCACGGCGGAGACATACAGGGAATTACCGACCATCTCGACTACTTCACGCAACTGGGAGTGTCAGCACTTTGGCTCAACCCGGTGTTGGAAAACAACCAGCCCTATGAAAGCTATCACGGCTATGCGGCTACTGATTTGTACAAAGTTGATCCGCGATTGGGTTCTAATCAGTCCTACAAAGAGCTAGTAGATCAGTGCCACCAAAAAGGAATCAAGGTAATCTGGGATGTGGTATACAATCACTGGGGCAACGAACACCATTTGTTCAAGAACCTGCCCGATAGCAACTGGGTGCATTGGTTTCCGCAGTTTACCCGGACGAGCTATCGAGCGGAGACACTTATGGATCCCTACGCCAGCAGCGCCGACCGCGACATCATGACCAATGCGTGGTTCGACAAGCACATGCCCGACCTCAATCAGCAAGACCCTCATTTGGCGCGCTACCTCATTCAGAACTCGCTGTGGTGGGTGGAATACGCGGGCATCGACGCATTTAGAATCGACACGTACGCCTACCCCGATCAGGCTTTCATGAAGCAACTCGACGAAGCTATGCGC
Organism: Chryseobacterium gleum; assembly: GCA_943330925.2. GTDB lineage: Bacteria > Bacteroidota > Bacteroidia > Flavobacteriales_D > Sanyastnellaceae > JAIBBG01. The sequence goes on along the minus strand of CALQJP020000126.1, from coordinate 5,318 downwards.
CTTGAGTATCCCGACTTCTTTTTGTTTGGTGAAACGTGGGTGCAGGGTTCGCCTGTGCAAGCCTGGTTTACGGAAGAAGCAGAAGTGAAGAAGAGCTTCAACTCATCGTTGCATTCCGTTACCGACTTTCAACTCTACTATGCTATCACGAAAGGCTTGAAAGAAAACTTCGGTTGGGAGGAGGGATTCCGTCGCATTGAGCTCACGCTAGCGCACGACATTCTGTACAAAGAACCCAACAACCTCGTCACCTTTCTGGACAATCATGACCTGAGTCGTTTCTATAGCATGATGGGAGAAGACCTGGCGAGTTTTAAAATGGGTATTGCACTCTTGTACACCTTGCGTGGTATTCCTTCTATCTACTACGGCACCGAAATTCTGATGAAAAACTATTCCGACCCCGATGCGAAAGTGCGCGAAGATTTCCCGGGCGGCTGGCCGGGCGATGCATCCAATAAATTCACCTCCGCCGGTCGCACCAGGCAAGAACAGGAAGCGTTCGACTTCTGTTCTATTCTCGGCACATGGCGCAAGGCAAACACGTGGTTTGGCAACTCGAAGCTCATGCAATTTGTACCGGAAGAAAACACCTACGTCTATTTCCGCTACGACGACAAGCACACCGTGATGTGCGTTTACAATGGCAACGACAAAGCGCACACGCTAAACCTGAGTCGCTTCAGCGAGCGATTGGGTAAGGCGAAAGTTGGAAGAGACATCCTTAGCCGACGAGAACTGGACCTTAGCAAGGAGCTGGTGATAGACCCACGCCACGTCCTCGTCATAGAGCTACCTCACTAGACCTCTGCCTAACCGCACGGGTAAGGACGCACCGCTGTGCGTCCACCTAGACAAGAGTCCAACACTCAGCTCTCACATGCAAGACCTCGAGAGGACGAGGGTAAGGACGCACTGCTGTGCGTCCACTGCCTAGGACTATCCTGGCATGAGCTCTGACAACAACAGGCGCCACCTCTCCGGCACCTCCATCGTCCTGCGCTCCTCGTAGTCGAAACACACCAGCACCGAAGCTCCGGTTGCGCAAAGTTGTTCCCCGCGCATATAGCGATAGCCCAATGTATAGCTCTTGTTGCCGATGTGTTTGCAGAAGACATGAATATCCACTTTGTCGTTGAAATGAATCGGCTGCAGATAATCCATTTCGTTGCGTGCCACCAGAATGCCTTGCTTGTTCCAGTTCCATTCATCGCCCACGAGCTGGTGAAAGAAATAGATACGTGCTTGCTCGGCATAGGTAAAGTAGGTGGCATTGTTCACATGCCCCATTACATCGATATCAGAAAATCGTATGTCAACTCGATACGGCTTCAATTCCATCTTATTCAACTTCGATAACAAGTCCTTTCAAGTATTCTCCTTCCGGGTGATAGATACTCACGGGATGGTCGGCCGGCTGATGCAATTGGTGCAACACGCGCACCTTGCGACGTGCGTTTATACTCGCCGCCATGATAGAGTCGCGGAAGAGTTTTTTGTCGACCACCTGCGAGCATGAAAACGTGAAGATGATGCCTCCGGGTTTGATTTGTTTGATAGCGGCTTCGTTGATGCGGATGTAGCCCTGCACGGCTTTATGACGAGCACTGAGGTGCTTGGCAAACGCCGGCGGATCGAGCACAATGATGTCGTAATCTTCCTTCAGTTGCTTCATATATTCAACTGCGTCGGCCTTGATGACATCATGCACAGGCGCTTCGAAACCGTTCAGTTTGGCATTGACCACCGCAAGGTCGAGCGCCTTCTGACTGCTGTCGAGGCTATGCACCAAGGTTGCACCCGCTTTGAGCGCATACACCGAAAATCCACCGGTGTAACAAAACGTATTGAGCACCTTTTTGCCCTTTGCAAAATCCCCAAGCAATTTTCGGTTTTCACGTTGATCGATAAAGAAACCCGTTTTTTGGCCTCCTTCCCAATCCACGTCAAACGAACAACCGTGCTCGTTGCATGTTGAATCTTGCTTGCTCCCAATTAGGTATTCGCCATGCGTACCGGTGCCCTTCCCTCCTACTTTCTCATCGCCACGGTCATAGACAGCACTGATTTTATCTCCATAAATTTTCGCTATCGCATCGGCAATGATTTGACGCTGTTCGAACATACCCGCGCTGTGCGTTTGAATTACGGCAGTGCTGCCATAGATGTCGACAATGAGACCGGGAAGGCCATCACCCTCGCCGTGTATCAATCGATAGATCGTAGTACTGGCATTATCCGTAAAGCCCAGCAACTTGCGAAGGCGATAGGCATTGCTGATTTTTTCCACCCAGAAATCGGTGCTGCCATCGAACCCGTCGAACGAAAAAATGCGCACCGCAATAGAACCTTCTGAGCAGTGCCCGGTAGCGAGATACGCGCCTTTGCTATCGCATACTTCGACGATATCGCCATCGTGAGCTGCGCCTTCAGTGCGTTGTATTGCGCCGCTAAATACCCACGGATGAAAACGCTTCAGCGATTGCTCCTTACTGGGCTTGAGAATGATTTTGGAAAATGACATGGCGGCAAAGCTACCGAATTATACAGTGTGGCGCGAGTGCGCGGGTTAGATAAGTTCTAATTAGAAAGTGCGAAGTGCTGGGTGCGCGACACGATAATCCGATGGTAGGGACGCATGGCAATGCGTCCATAAGGTGCGAAGTGCGATATGCGAAGTGCGAGGTGCGCGACGATATTACGATGGTAGGGACGCATGGCAATGCGTCCATAAGGTGCGATATGCGGAGTGCGGACACAGCGCTCCGTTTTACCAATTGCTGTTGGGCCTGTGTCAAGCACTGCCCTACCATAAGGATCGGTGACAGTGAGGGGCAGAAGGCAACGTTACGGCAATCGCAGCCTTCCCTCATCGTCCATCATCACCTCCTGCACATCAAGCTTGCGGCGAATGAACTCAACTACCTTCTCCGGGTCGTATTGCGAAAGTGATTTGACTGCGGCTTCCAGGGTAAGAGGTGAAGCAAGTAACAAACGAAACAAGTCTTCGTCCAGCTGCTGCATACTCATCGATGTGCGCTTAATACGCTCTTCGCTGCGGCACACATCACAGCGGCCACAGGGCTGTGGGAAATCGTCGCCGAAGTAGCGCAACAACTGCACGCTGCGACATATCTCACGGCGCAAATAATTATCCATGGCATGCCAGCGCAGCTCGTCGCCTTGCCTGCGCTCCTCATATACTTCCTTTGGTATTCGTACATCTTCTTCGCGCATGCGAGGTGTGAGGAATGTAATCCGCGGTTGGTCGGTTTGCGGCTCGTAGTCAAGCACACCCAACTCGGCCAGCTGCTGCAGCTTTCGTGATACATCGCCCAATGTATATTTCAGTTGCTTGGCAATATCGCTTTCACGGACCACCACAAACTGGTCAAACAAGCCTCCATACATGCGCAGCAAAGCGCCGATAAATCGCTCCCACTCAGGATGAGCAACCTGAAAGCTGTAGAGGCCACCCTTGTCTAGCAGCAGCATCAAACGCGAGGGTGAGTAACTTCCTTCATCGAAATACAGCACCCCGCTTAGCGTGAGCAATTGCAATGCAGCCACTACCTCGGCCGGCTTGCTGTCGCTGAGCTTGCCGAGCTCTCCAAAGTCGACCGGAAATACCTCATCCTTACCTGATCCTATTGCCAGTTGCAGATGAGCGCCCAGAGCCCGGTAAACACTACGTATTTTCTCGTGCGGCGGAAACTTGATTTCGTGACTCTTTTCACGGCGCTGCACATCGCTTTCATTCCAAAGCAATACAGTGTGTGCGGGTTGTCCGTCACGACCTGCTCTGCCCGCTTCTTGAAAATAAGCCTCCGGCTGCGTTGGCACATCGGCGTGCAACACCAGACGTACATCCGGCTTGTCGATGCCCATTCCAAAAGCGTTCGTGGCGCAGATTACACGTATCTCCCCTTTCATCCACCGATTGAATGCGTCGCGCCGCTGGTCATGTGTAAGACCTGCATGATAAACACCGCTAGCCATTCCGCGCTTCCATAGATAGTCCGCCATTGCATGGGTGCGAAGGCGTGAGGCGCAATACACGATCGCACTGCCAGGCATCTTTTCCAATATCTCGGCAATCTTGCCTTCCTTTTCCTCGTGATACAGGACATTGTAGGAGAGATTGCTGCGAGCAAAGCCGGAAGAAACAACATGAGGCTTTCGAAACTTCAACTTCTCTTGAATATCCTCGACCACCTCGGGCGTTGCACTAGCAGTAAGCGCCAACACCGGCACATCCGGAAATAGCTCACGCAATTCACCTATGCGGATATAATCCGGCCTGAAATCATATCCCCACTGCGAAATGCAATGCGCCTCGTCGACCGCAATGAGCGACAACTTCATTTTGCGCACCCGAGCTTGGAAAAGCTCATTCTGCAATCGTTCGGGCGAAACATATAAGAAGTGAACAGTTCCGTACACACAGTTGTCGAGCACACGGTCTATTTCGCGGTAGCTCATGGAAGAGTTGACCGCATGTGCCGAAAGCCCACGTTTTCGAAGGGCTTGCACCTGGTCGTTCATGAGCGCCAACAAAGGCGATACAACTAAACAAACGCCTCCTCGACACAAGGCCGGCACCTGAAAGCATAGCGACTTTCCACCTCCCGTTGGGAGCATGGCCAACGTATCAACGCCATCAATAGCCGCCTGCACTACCTCTTCCTGTGCCGCACGAAAGGTGTCGAAGCCCCAGTAGCGCTTTAATATGTCGTGTTGGATAGCCATGAGTTCTGTCGGCAAAAATGCAACTATAGTTTAAATAATGGCGAGTGGCGAATGGCGAATGGCAAATTCATTCGCCACTCGCCGCTCGCCATTGGTCACTCGCCATTCGCCATTCTCTTAACAGCCTTTCACAAATAAATCGCTTCCTTCCTCCGTTCCATGGCACAGAGATTGGAAAAGCACCAATCGTCTAATAAAACTTCTCGCAAGTTTGGTTTTGGTTAAGGTTAAGGAAATACCCCCGGAAACGTTCGGGGGTATTTCTTTTCCCCCCTTTGAGCAGCTTGACCAAATTAAAATTGTGGGCGACGAATTTTGAAAAAATGTAACCTAAAACGGAATGCTCCCGTTATAAAGGGCATAATGAGAAACAACGAACTATTGAAAGGTGAAATGCACATACCACAGGAGTGCATTCACCACACGAAAGCTTACAGAACTCTGTGAAAAACTACCTAACCTAACTTTAAATGTATGCTGGAGTATTATAAAGCTGTGCTGGGCAATGTGACGTTTGATACAATGCTCTTTCGAAAAGAACTCCGCAAAGCAATGCGCGAACTCATAGC
>CALQJP020000125.1 GCA_943330925.2 Chryseobacterium gleum | reverse complement strand
TCAATCGGCTGTACAAACGAAACTTCGATTTGCGGATAGATCTCAACATTAGTTGAGAAAGAACTCATACAACCATACATGTTTTGAGTCGACAAGGCAACCGTGCGCACCAAAGGCGTAGTGCCATTGTTGGTGAACGTATGGGTATGAATGGATCCGTTTTCTTGCGATACAGCTCCGTCGCCATAGTTCCAATCGTATGTGTCCGCATTGATCGACAAATTAGTAAGGTCAACTAGCAGCGGAGAACAGCCGGAAATGGCAGAAGAGCTGAATTGAGCGATGGCATTTGGGAACACTGTTACTTGGGTCATGGCTGTATCAACACAACCAAAAGCTGAGGTTCCAATAAGTGTTACATCGTAAACAACCGGTGCATTGGTGTAGTTGTTAAACGTGTGGTTTGGCATTGCAAAAGGTGAAGTCGATCCGTCACCAAAATCCCAATGGTAATTTTGAACTCCACTCACAAATGGCATAGTGGTCGTTACAGGAGCACAGCCCTGATTTCCGGTAATTTCAAAATCCAGGTTCATCAGTGGATACACGAACAAGGTGTTCGAAGTGGTGTCATTACAACCATTGATGTTGTAAGCAACCAGTGTTACTTCGTAGATATCGAGAAAGCCTGTGTTGTTGTAATAGGTGTGCGTTGGGCTTACCAAGTTTGAAGTTGAACCATCACCAAAATCCCAAGCATAGCCATATGCGTTCAACGATGCATTTTGGAAGTAGGCATCCATCGGTCCGCAGGTTGGCGCTGAGTTGTCATCAATAAAAGATGCAACTGCTCCAGGATAAACGGTAACCGATACAGTATCGGAAGTTCCACATCCAAAAGCATTCAATGCAGTAAGGGTTATCTGATAGGTAGTATCTGAAGCTCCTGTGTTTAGGAACGTGTGCTGTCCTGAGAATGAGGTGATGATTTGACCATTGCCCAAATCCCACTGATATACTGACGCTGGGTCACTATCATTGGCAAAGTTGACAGTGAGTGGGCCACAGCCCTCAACCACGTCAGCTGAAAGGGAAGCTACCGGTGCATCTTGCACAATCACGGTTGCCGTATCGTTGCCTAAGCAATGTTCAGTTGTTACGAAGAGCTGAACCAGGAAGCTTCCGGTTGTGGTGTAACCATAGCTAGGGTTCTGATCATCCGAATTGTTGCCATCACCAAAATCCCATGCCCAATCAGTAATATCGTCGTTGTTACCTGAAACGGTCAAGTCTGTGAATTGGGCAGTTTCACCTTCACACAGATTAAACACATTGAAGTCAACCTGCGGCGATTCATATACATGGATGGTAATATCATCCTCGGCCGAACAGCCGTATGCATTTTCTACGGTAAGTGACACATTGTAATTTCCGGGCTCGGTGTAATTTACAAGCGGCGGATCAGCACCCGTGAACGCAGAGGTTCCGTTATCCAGATCCCACGACCAGCTTACTGCGTTTGGTGTAACTGCGTTAAAATCAACCAGCAACTGATCACAGCCGTTCGTTTCATCAGCATTGATGGCAACGAGCGGATTTGGAAGTACCACAACATCTACCCACGCTGTATCAGAGCAACCATTGCTGCCTGAAATTCCAACCATGCTGCCTACGTGATACGTACCCGGGTTGTTGTAGAGATAAGTAATGTTGCCCGAACCGGTAGTATACCATGCATTGTTATTACCGAAAGTCCAGCGATACAAATTAGCACCGCCGGTAGCTTGTTGGTAGAATGTTACTGACTCGCCCACACACACAGTGTCAGCACTCACAGCAATTTGAGCTGATGGTGGTGGTACAATTTGAATGGTTAAACTGGTAGAAGCAACACCGCAGAAATTCGAGTCGGCAAGCTCTACTGTATAGGAACCAATACCGGGAAAATGCAACGTGTGAGGGAACGTTGGAGGCCATGGAGTCCAATCAATGATACTGTCTTGGCCGGCGCCCCAGTAATCGCCGAAGTTCCAATATTCATAGCGCTGGTAGATATTACCCTGCATCAAACAGTTGCGCTCGGTGGTATTCGAAAAAGTTACTGTAGTATCCGGGTAACACAACATGGTTGCAGAAGCGGTAATTCCGGGATCATCCAGGTCCCAAATACGAATAGGATTGAAAGTCGCTTCTGAATTACCTCCTTGAACGGTATTACACATGTTCTCGGCCGTAAGCGTTACCTCAGTTTCACAATCCACCGTGCCTTGCTCATAGGTGTGCGAAATAGTTTGCAACCAGTTAGTATGATCGAAAGTCAAAACAGGCGATCCATCACCAAAGTCCCATGTAAACTCCGTAGTAGAAGACACATTTGTAGATGAGTTGATGAACTCCATGGTTTGAGGAGCACACGCCTGGGTAAGGCCACCCACGGGAATTTGAATAGAAGCACTGGTTGCTTCCTCCATTACCACTGTGCCGGTTACAACACAGCCGCTAGAGGTTTCGGTAATCGTAACCGTGTAAGTTTCTACTGCAGCTGTGTAAAGGTGGTTTTGAAATGTCGGAGGGCTCCATGATGCACCGCTTGTAACCGGTGAACCATCACCCCAATCGATGGTAAACCCATTCCACGTATTGGGTGTACTCAAATTGAATGAGTAATTGTTACCGCTGCACGAGTACCAGTATGGATGCACGGGTGTCTGACCATAAAAGTCGAAAACCCGCGGACACTGAGCTCGTGAAACGAGAGCAATGAAGACCAGAGCAACGGTCGTCAGGATGAGCTTTGTATTGGTGAATGGCTGGATCATGTCAGTTTGTACGGGGGGTATTCCAAAAAGATGCACTTCTTCCGGTTTTTTTAGATGAAATAATCCGATATTCAGACGAAATAGAAAAAACTACAAACGAAATACACAATAACAGACCCCACACAAGCCTAAACAACTATCAATTAACCCAATCGTACCCATGCATGCGATTCCATTTTTCACACGGACCATCTGCCTGTATTTTTGCGCCCATGCTTATTGAAGTGCTCAAATCGAAAATCCACCGCGTTACGGTTACGGAAGCCAACCTGAATTACATAGGTAGCATTACCCTTGATCCATTGCTCATGGAAGCTGCCGATATGATTGAAGGTGAAAAAGTGCAAGTATTAAACTGCATGAACGGCGAACGACTCGAAACCTACATCATTCAGGGGGAACGCGGCAGCGGTGTAGTATGCCTTAATGGTCCTGCTGCAAGAAAGGTAACTCCAGGTGATGTCGTAATAGTTGTAACCTATGCACACATGACACGTGAAGAAGCGCTTGTTTTCAAGCCGGCCATCGTATTTCCGGATACGGCCACTAATAAACTGGCTTAGTGAACAACTTTCCGCATGGTGGGGTCAAACACCGTTAAGCGTTAACCAAATTTGACAACAAGATTCAACGTCATTAGAAAGGCAATCACATACAGCGTATTCCTCGGACTAGCTGCCGTGCTCATGTGGGTGCTGTACAAGGATGTCAGCTGGGAAAACGAATTGCTACCCGCCCTGAAGTCTGTAAAGTGGCCTTGGGTTTTTGCCTCCTTCCTTTTCGGATATATTGCCACCGTATTGCGCGGCCTGCGTTGGAACATAATGCTAGAGCCCATGGGTTATCACGTGCGCGACTGGTGGGCGATACATGCGGTTGCCTTTGGCTATTGCATGAACAACCTCATTCCCCGCTCCGGTGAATTGGCCCGTTGCACACTGCTCAACAGAACCGATCAGGTTCCTGTCAACAAGCTCATAGGCACCGTGCTTTTGGAGCGTATTGTCGACATTGCAATGCTTGCCTCACTGGTATTCCTCGCTTTTGTATTGGAAACGGAAGCCTTTAACTCCTTCTTCGAACACGCCGACGGCAGCAAGGGTACTACCATACTTGTGCTTTTGGGAGCTGCAATCGCAGCATTCGCCATATTTCTGTTTATGCTCAGGAAGTTTGAACACATTCCGTTTTTCAAAAAAGTACGGGAGTTCTTTTTAGGGATGATGGATGGCCTCAAGAGTATTTTCCGTCTGAAAAGAAGCTTCTTGTTCTGGCTCTATTCATTTGGAATATGGTTCTTCTGGCTGCTGATGACATTCACTTCTTTGCTGGCACTTCAAGAAACATGCGCCATGACATTGCGTCAAACCGTATTCTTTATGGCTGCAGGAAGCTTGGGTATGATGGTGCCAACCCCCGGTGGTGCCGGTGCTTTTCACGGCATGGCTATATTAAGTCTTCAGGCGCTCGGATTTCCGCTGGCTGCAGGTAAAATTTATGCGCTCATTTCATGGTCGATCAAAACGACTTGGGATATTCTCGTCGGCGCGGTCAGCTTCCTGATTGCAACCACCAAAAAATAACATGCATTTCCCAAGCTACACAGCACTTCGCAATCAACTTGACAGCTGGAGAGCTGAGGGCAAGAAAATCGTTTTTACAAACGGTGTGTTCGATATTCTTCACCTCGGACACGTACGTTATTTGGAGGAAGCAAAAGCACTGGGCGATTGTTTAATTGTAGGCATCAACGACGACGCCTCTGTGCGTCGATTGAACAAAGGGCCGGAGCGCCCCATTCACGATGAAGTTGCCCGCGCAGGTGTTATTGCTGCATTGCGATGCGTTGATGCTGCTATCATCTTCACAGAAGACACGCCTGCAGCGTTGATCGAATTCATACAGCCCGACTTATTGGTGAAAGGTGGTGACTACGACGCACAGGAAACAGATCCCACATCGAAGCGGTATATCGTTGGTTCATCCGAAACGAAAGGACGTGGAGGCAGTGTTGTATGCATTCCCATTGTAGCAGGATACTCCACTACAAACGCTGTAAATAAGATTAAGAAGTCGACCGATTAATTGCTGGTGAGCAGCTCCATCTTCTTCTTGATGTCATCTATTTCGCGCTCGGTTGCCTTGATTTTCTTCTCGATGTCCTTGCGCAATGCTTCTGCACCTTTTCCGGTGAAAATACCCATGTTGTTTTCGTATTGAGCAATCTGATGCTTGAGTTTGTCAATCTTCTCACGCATGAAATTGCGCTCACGTTTCAGTTGAGCCTCTCCGTTGGCGCTGGTCTTCAAGGTGTCGAGCTTGCTGCGGAAGTTCGACATTTCACGCTGCTCTCTGTCGGCATTGATTTGACCATACTTCACATCAAGCAACTGGTTGTAACGATCCATTACTTCCTTCACTTTGTCCTTGGGCACAAAACCTACGGCATGCCAACGCTCACCAAATGATTTGAGCGCAGCAAGGTCAGAGCCTTTATTGCCGGTAATTTCAAGTGCATCCAATTCTGTGAGCATATCCATTTTGAGCGCCAGATTCTGACTTTGCTCTTCGATGACTTTCGAATAGTTTTCCTTTTTGCGCGCGAAGAAATGATCGCATGTTGAACGGAAACGCTGCCAGAGTTTTTGCTCCTCGCGCGGATCAGCACCTCCAATGGCTTTCCACTCTTCCTGCATGCGCTTAAGATCTTCCGTTGCCGACTTCCAATCTTCGCTATTCTGAATAACACGAGCACGCTCAATAAGCGCCTCCTTCTTTTCTCTATTAACCTTGTAAGCAGAACGCTTCTCTTCGAAAAGAGAGTTGCGCTTGCTGAAGAACAAATCGCATAGGCCGCGGAATTCCTGCCAAACCTCTTCGTTCTCTTTCTTGCGGGCCCAACCAATCGTTCTCCATTCTTCCTGCAACTTCAACACTTCATCGGTCCAGCGATTACTGGTTGCAGCATTCGTTATTTCCATTGTCAGAATCTCGCTCATCTTCGCTACCAATTCCTTCTTCTTCGCAAGATTATCGTCGCTGTGCTTGTGAATCTCATCGTAGTGGGCTTGCACACGATTCTGTGATTCACGTAGAATCCCGAAAAACGTATCACCCAATTCCTTGAATGTTTCGCGCGGTGATGGACCAATGTTCATCCACTCTCGTTGGAATTTCTTGATGAGAATTTCGAGGTCGTTGATGACAGTCACTTCAGCCAGTTTCTTGGCCTCTTCAATCATTTCCTCCTTTTTACGCAGGTTGATTTTCAGGTCGTGGTCCTGAAGCGACTTATAGATATTGATGTTGTAGAAAAACTCATGGTTGAATCGCTGCCATTTCTCTTGCAGGTCGTGGTACTTGTCACCGGGCACATCGCCGATTGCATCCCATTGTTCTTTCAACGCTTTGTGCGTGGAGAAAGCTTTACCAATGTTTTGCTCGTCCTTGATCAGCGCATCCATTTCGTTCAGGATGTTATGCTTCATTTCAAGGTTCTTCTGGCGCTCTGCAGCGAGTTTCTTTCCGTGTTCTTCCACACGGTCCTCGTACACTTTCAACACTTCTTGAAACTCACCCTCCAACTCGTGTGGAACGTATACAAACTCGACATCTTCAGGATGTTCCTCAGCCTTGAAGGCTTCCAACTGAATTTGGCGTTCTTTGGCGGTCTCTGCCTTCCAATCATTGCGGATTTCACGAACTCCATCACGGATTGAGGCAATCTCTTCCGTTTTGAGAAGCTCGCGCAGTTTAACAATCAATTCGTTTTTCATTACAACTAAAAATATGCTGTGGTCTTTATTTGTGACCGCCTCGCAAAAGTAAGCAAAGCAGTACGTTCATAAAAGGGGTTAAAACGGGAGCAAGACAGAAAGGTTCGCTTTTTCAATACAATTTACACACAGCCCTTGCCGAATCTAACTTCTGCGAATACATCCGATGATTCAAACCTTGGAAAAACTTCATGATTAACTTTGACACATCACTCCTTGCGCACAACATGAAGTATCCCGAAGAAATAGCATACACCAAACTGGTAGATTGGTGCAACAAGGCAGAGCGATGTAGATTCGACCTGGTGAGGAAGCTGTCTCTATGGGGAGCTGAAAAGGCTTTTATCGACTCTTGTATCGAGCGACTGAGGAAAAGCAACCTGTATGATGATGCACGCTTCGCTGCGGCGTTTGCTCATGATAAATCGAACTTGCAACGATGGGGCGCTCAAAAAATCAAAATGCATTTGAAAGCGAGATCCATCGCCGACGAATCCATTCGAGAAGCGTTATCACTATTGGAGAATGAAGTACAACAAGACAATATCCGAGAACTGGCCAAGCGAAAATGGGCGTCGATTAAAGGAAAGACAACC
>CALQJP020000124.1 GCA_943330925.2 Chryseobacterium gleum | reverse complement strand
TCACCTGTCACCTAATCCCTATCACCTAACCCCTATCACCTATCACCTATCACCTATTACTAACACCCCCCGGTCGAAACTCCACAAAAGGACGCTCGAATGCTCCGGTGCAGCTGTTTATGTTTACGATTCCAATAAACTGAAATGCGAAAACTGATTATCATCTCTATAGCAGCAGCAGTGCTGTCTTCATGTGCCACCAACACGAGCACGCGCAGCACGCAGCGTAAAATGGTTCGCCCGGCAACAGGTACCTCGAGTAATCTGGATGTATTGATGCGTCCTGTATTGGCCGACGTCACCATCAGCGAGAAGCGCGAAGTGTTTGTATACACCACCACCAGTGAAGACATGAGCACTGCGCTCTACCTGGGCGGCGGCAAAAAGCGTGGTGAAGATATTTTCGTCTCCTCTCGCGAAGTGATGAAGCGCGAAGCGGAGAACAGAGCACAATTTGCGTTTTTGGAGGAATACAAGTGCGACTTCCTGATTGATCCCATTTACTTGTTTCAATTGGAGAATTCATCGGAAGACAATACCGTAAAAATCAAGGTGCAGGTCTCTGCCTACACGGCGAAGTATAAGTCGTTCACCCAGCCCGATAGTTTGCCGAAGAGCGTGATTCAAGCGAACTCGCTGGTCGATCGCGAACTACCACTTGTTACGAATACCAACTCATACATTGATCGCACCTTCCGTTCATGGGCCTTCACATTGGGCGCAGACGGCGTGTTGCCATTTGGTGACTGGGCCGAGAATACCCCGTATGGTTATGGCGGAAGCGCTATGCTGAGCTATGCATTGGGTAAGAAAATGGACGTTATTGGTCAGTATGGTATCGTAAGTTTTGCAATCGACCCGGGCGTTAGCGACGTGTTCAAAGAGTCGCTTCTGCGTCCGGCGCAAATTGGCGTGAAGGCCTATTTCGCGCAGCGCGACAAGGGTGCGTTTGCTTTTGCGCAATACGGTTCGTATCAATTTACGACTGAGCGATTCGACGCAGCGACAGAGACCACCACGACTTACAACGATGTGTTCGACGGCTTCACCGTGGGCGTCGGCTATCAAATTAATAGGGACTTTGATGTTTCAGCCAAATACACCACCCTGGGCACTCCTGTGCAGAACTCCAATTATGTTGGGGTGAGAGTGGCGTATAGGTTGTTTGGGTCGAAGTAATTCAGTGACGAATGGCCAATGGCGAATGGCGAGTGGGGCGAATCATTCGGCACTCGCCATTCGCCATTCGTCATTAATTTTGCCGCATGACGTTCTCCAATTTCGACATGCACGCCATCGTGGGCGATGCAGTGCGCAAGGCTTGTAAAGATTTATTCTCAACTGAACTGACAGATGCTCAGTTGCAACTGCAGAAAACCCGCAAGGAGTTTGCCGGGCATATCACAGTGGTTGTGTTTCCGATTACCAAAATTTCCAAGCTCTCTCCCGAAGCTACCGGCGAGGCGCTCGGAAATTACATGACCGAGCGCGTGCCTGCTGTGAGTGCATTCAATGTGGTGAAAGGGTTTCTGAACGTGTCGTTGAGTGAAGCCTTCTGGAGCGGATTTTTCACCGAGGCATTGGCCGACCATCGATTCGGCTTTGCTGCTGAAGGAAGCGCACCGCATGTGATGGTGGAGTATTCTTCACCCAACACCAACAAGCCGTTGCACCTGGGGCACCTGCGCAACAACTTCTTAGGCTATTCTGTCAGCGAAATTTTGAAGGCCGTTGGTCACCGAGTAACGAAGGTGCAGATCATCAACGACCGTGGTATTCACATCTGTAAAAGCATGGTGGCTTGGGTCAACTTCGGGAATGGAGAAACACCGGAATCATCGGGATTGAAAGGAGATAAGCTCGTAGGTAAATACTACGTTGAGTTTGATAAGGCGCACAAGGCGCAAATGAAAGACCTAATAGCGCAGGGTGTTGCGGAAGAACAGGCAGCCCAGCAAACAACCATCATGCAACAGGCGCAAGAAATGCTCCGTGCATGGGAAGCACGCGATGAAGAGACGATTGCCTTGTGGAAGAAAATGAACGGGTGGGTGTACGACGGATTCACATCCACCTACAAGGCCATGGGCGTGGATTTCGATAAGCTCTATTATGAGAGCAATACCTATATCAACGGAAAGGAAGAAGTAGAGAAGGGCTTGGCGTCAGGAGCATTCTTTCAAAAGGAAGACGGTTCCATCTGGATCGATTTAACCGATGAGGGGCTCGATCAGAAAGCGTTGTTGAGGAAGGATGGGACAGCGATGTACATCACGCAGGATATTGGCACTGCCATTTTGCGCTTCCGCGATTTTCCCGATTTGGCCTATCAGATTTATACGGTGGGTAATGAGCAGGAATATCACTTCAAGGTATTGTTCAAGATTCTGAAGAAGCTTGGATTTGAAAAGGCCGATCAGTGCTACCACCTCAGCTACGGCATGGTTGAATTGCCGGAGGGAAAAATGAAATCGCGCGAGGGCACCGTTGTCGATGCCGACGATTTGATGGAGGAGATGGCAGGTGTAGCGCACGAAGTATCAGCCGAGCAGGGCAAACTCGAAGGGCTGCCGGAAGAGGAAAAGCAAGAGCTCTACCGCACCATAGGTATGGCGGCTTTGAAGTATTTCCTGTTGCGTGTCGACCCGAAGAAGAACATGCTGTTTGACCCGAAGGAAAGCATCGACTTCAACGGTAATACCGGTCCGTCGGTTCAGTATACCTACGTTCGAACGCGTGCTATTTTGCGCCGATATGCAGAGGCGAACCCTGGGTTTGATGCATTGAAGTCTGATTTCAATGCTCATGCATTGAGTGAAGCCGAACTGGATGTAGTGGCTAAGATCTATGAGTGGCCTGCTACGTTGCGCACAGCAGCAACGACCTACAATCCGGCTGACATTGCCCATTTCTGCTATGATTTGGCGAAGCTCTACAATACGTTCTATCAGGATCATCAGATAGTGCGCGAAACCAACGAGGCTGCGCGAAATTTTCGTTTGGCTCTTACACACAAGACAGGCGATGTGATTCGCGAAGGCATGCGTTTACTGGGCATCGGTATGCCCGACCGCATGTGATGTGAAAAACTTCCTGTACGTAAATTATTTAGAATCGGTTTTAATAAGGTATTTTTGCCTGAATGAAACTCATCATCGCCGACAGTAATATGCTTATTCGCGCCGGACTCAACGCTGTGTTGAGTCAGTATGCCGATATCGAGATTGTGGGCGAAGCCGCAACGGATGCACAATTGCGTGATATGGCGAAAGGCTTCAATCCGGATGTAGTGCTCATTGATTTCGCAGCGCAGAATTTCAGTATCGATGTGGTGCCCGCTATTCATAAGCAGAACAAGCACATTCGTTTCGTTGCCATCACCGGCGAGCAGTCGGGTATTACGATTGTGAATGCCTTGCGCGCAGGTATTGTCAGCTACATCAAGAAGGATTGCGACATTCATGAGATTGTAGACAGTGTGCGCGAAACTGCTGCGGGCGGTCGTTTTTTCTGCGGACAGATTCTCAACACGATTCGCAAGGAGTCGATTGATGTGAACGATCTCGAGTTGACTGAGTTCAGCTGCGAAGCGGTTTCAATTACTGAGCGTGAATTGGAGATTATAACCCTCATAGCAGAAGGCTATACCAACGTTGAGATTGCAGAGAAGCTCTTCTTGTCTCCTCACACAGTCAATACCCATCGGAAGAATATCCTACAGAAGCTAGGTGTCAACAACACCGCTGCTATCGTAATGTACGCCGTGAAAACACAGCTGGTAAGCCCGAATAAGTTCCTGTTCAGCCCAAGCTTGTCTTAGCGCTCTCTGCGCCTTTGCGGTTGAAAATAGTTGAAAGTTGAAGGTTGAAAGTTGAAGGTTGAAAGTTGGGCCCCCCTGCAATCCTATCATCCTACAATCGTTGCTTTGCTTTCTGTGAGCCTTTGCGGTTGAAGATAGTTGAAAGTTGAAGGTTGAAAGTTGGGCCCCCTATAATCCTACAATCCTACAATCCTTGCTTTGCTTTCTGTGAGCCTTTGCGGTTGAAAATAGTTGAAAGTTGAAAGTTGAAGGTTGAAAGTTGGGCCCCCTATAATCCTACAATCCCATAATCCTACAATCCTTTCATCAAGTAGACTAAATATTTCCTTTCAATACTCAGCTTCCCTCACTTATTTTTGCCTAAGGCCGCATTAATGAACATGCAGGGCTCACACTAATATCGTTCGCTAAATGATAGCAACACAAAAGATCGAGGTTATAAAAACCTCACAAAGCCGATTGCAGGAAGTCAACTGGGAAGATCTCGGTTTTGGCAAAATCTTCAGCGACCACATGGTGGTGATCGAATACCGCGATGGTCAATGGGGCAAGGCCCAAATTCGTCCGTATGGTCCCATGCAATTCAGCCCTGCTATCAGTTCGCTGCATTATGGTCAGGCTATCTTCGAGGGATTGAAAGCATTCAAGAGCGCCAACGATGAAGTGTTTATCTTCCGTCCGGAAAAGAACGCCGAGCGTCTCAATGAGTCTGCTCGCCGCATGTGCATGCCGGAGCTACCCGTGGAGCTTTTCATGGAGTCGCTTACGCAGCTCATCAAACTCGATTCGGGTTGGATTCCGAAAGGGGAGGGCGAATCGCTCTACATCCGTCCGCACATGTTTGCCATCGATGAATACGTGGGCGTCCGTCCATCTGAAACCTATATGTTCGTAATCTTCTCCGGCCCGGTAGGCAAATACTACACAGCCGAGTTGAAGGTGAAAATAGAAACCGATTTCACACGCGCCGTGCGCGGTGGTACAGGCCATGCGAAAGCTGCAGGTAACTATGGTGCATCGTTGTATCCAACTCAAAAAGCGAAAGACGCGGGCTACGACCAAGTGTTGTGGACCGATGCGCAAACGCACGAGTATTTCGAAGAAAGTGGTACCATGAACGTGATGTTCCTCTCGGGCAACACTGTAATGACGCCTGCATTGAGCGACTCAATTCTGAACGGTGTTACACGCAGCAGCGTGTTGCAGCTTGCTAAGGATTGGGGCTACGATGTACAGGAACGTAAAGTGTCGGTTGCTGAAATTGTGGATTTACTGAAAGCAGGGAAGCTCGACGGAGCATTTGGTGTAGGCACTGCCGCAACCATTGCGCCTATTCGCACCATTCACCACAACGGAACCGACTATACCATCAACCCCAACGGCAGCACCAGCTTTGCCGATAAGGTAAGCACTTACCTCGATCATTTGAAGCGCGGTATGGAGAGCGATGCTCATCAGTGGAACTATAAGGTAATGTGATTCGATAGTCTTACTTTCGCCTTCAACTATGGCGCGTATTGATTTTTCTAAGATTGACATTGGCCCGGCGCCAAAAGGCAATCAGGATACCACTCTAAAATTTGGTGCAGGTTCACCGCCGTTTTTGCGCGGTCCTTATGCCAGCATGTACACGATACGTCCGTGGACCATTCGCCAGTACGCGGGTTTCAGCACGGCGGAAGAATCGAATGCATTCTACCGTCGCAACCTTGCAGCCGGGCAAAAAGGACTGAGTGTAGCGTTCGACCTGGCCACACACCGCGGCTACGACAGCGATCATCCGCGGGTAGTGGGCGATGTAGGAAAGGCCGGTGTAGCCATCGATTCTATTCTCGATATGAAAGTCCTGTTCGACGGCATACCGCTCAATGAAATGAGCGTGTCGATGACGATGAACGGCGCGGTGATTCCCATTCTCGCATTTTACATTATTGCTGCCGAAGAACAAGGCGTTCGTCCCGAGCAGTTGCAAGGCACCATTCAGAACGACATCCTCAAGGAGTTCATGGTGCGCAATACCTATATCTATCCGCCCACTCCGAGCATGCGCATCGTGAGCGATATTTTTCGCTACACCTCGCAGCACATGCCGAAGTTCAATCCGATATCCATCAGTGGGTATCACATGCAAGAGGCAGGCGCTACACTCGATCTAGAGTTGGCTTATACACTCGCCGATGGATTGGATTATGTGCGCGCAGGAATTGCTGCCGGCATGAGCATCGACGACTTTGCGCCTCGACTTTCGTTCTTCTGGGCGATAGGTATGAATCATTTCGAAGAGATTGCCAAGATGCGCGCAGCACGCATGCTGTGGGCGAAACTCATCAAGCAGTTTAATCCGAAGAATCCGAAGAGTATGGCTTTGCGCACGCACTGCCAAACGAGCGGTTGGAGTTTGACCAAGCAGGATCCGTTCAACAACGTAGCGCGCACCTGCATCGAAGCGATGGCAGCGGCATTTGGCGGCACGCAGTCGTTGCATACTAACGCGCTCGACGAAGCCATTGCGTTGCCGACTGATTTTAGCGCACGCATTGCACGTAACACGCAGCTATACATTCAAGACGAAACCGATATTACGAAAGCCGTCGATCCGTGGGCAGGCAGCAAGGTGGTGGAGCAACTCACCAACGACATTGCTGAGCGCGCATGGAAGCTCATTCAGGAAGTAGAGGAGATGGGCGGTATGACCAAGGCCATAGAAGCCGGTTTGCCGAAGTTGCGCATTGAAGAAGCCGCAGCGCGCAAGCAAGCGCGCATCGACAGCGGTAAGGATAAAATCATTGGCGTCAATATCTATCAAGTAGAAGAGAAAACCGAGATGGATATTCTCGACGTCGACAACAACGCTGTGCGCGAGTCGCAAGTAGCGCGATTGCAAAAGTTGCGCAACGAGCGCGATGAAGCGAAGTGCAAAGAATCATTAGAAGCGATAACGCATGCAGCGCGCACAGGCGAAGGCAATTTGCTGGAGCTGGCCATCAGCGCAGCGCGCAACCGCGCCAGCTTGGGCGAGATTACCCAAGCAATGGAAGAAGTATTTGGACGATACAGTGCGACCATCCGCAGTGTATCGGGTGTATATTCGAGCGAGTCAACTATGGATGCTGATTTTGAAAAAGCACGTCGCATGAGCGATGAGTTTGCCGCCCTAGCAGGTCGCAGGCCGCGCATCATGGTAGCGAAGATGGGGCAGGACGGTCACGATCGCGGAGCGAAAGTGATTGCCACCTCGTTTGCCGATATCGGGTTCGATGTCGACATCGGACCGTTGTTCCAAACGCCCGAAGAAGTAGCACGCCAAGCCATCGAAAACGATGTG
>CALQJP020000123.1 GCA_943330925.2 Chryseobacterium gleum | reverse complement strand
GTCTGTGAACCCTGGTTAATCAATACATAGTTCAAGAAAGTCATGTTGTTCACCTCATCGTTGGTGGTGAAAGCAAATGCCTGAGCACGCACTTCCATACCGATGGGTTGACCCTGTGACTCCGTGTGAATGTTACCCTTGTCGTTGAAAATCCAGAAGAAAGTTTGGTCACCAAACAAAGGCACCTGGTCTTCGCGGCGGCGCTGAGCACAATCGATTTCACGCAAGAAATCGTACCATGGATAGTCACCGTATTCAGGGTCATAAATACCGTTGTTGTTGTAGTCTTTGAATGGCCCGAGGTAGAAGTCCTGACCTGCACCGGTGTTGCCGTGCGCAGGGAACGACGTGAAGTAGCTTGGCATCGCGTAACCATCGGGGAAGATTTCCGCTATCTCTTCAGCAGAAGCACCTGCACTTACCAAATCATTATAGGTACGGTGACGAATAGCGTCTTCGCGAAGCGTTACAGCAAACTTATCGTAATCGATACACGTCTGTGCTGTGATTTCCGCAGTTCCATCGTTGGTAAGTGGCCCTGTCCAGAAGTCATTACCCTCAGTGCGGAAACGAACTGCTGCAAGTTTCAAGGTTTGATCTTGCGACTTTCCACCCATCCACAAACCACCGGCATAGATGGCAGAAACACCACCCGAACCGGTTTCGGTTTTAGGTACCTCGTAGGCAGCGGTTCCGTTTGCACGGTTCTGCCACATATTACCTCCCGTTTCGATGCGCGCACGCACGTTGTTCCACTCGAGGTCGAGCAGAGCCGTTGCCGGCGCACATGCTGCTGCGCGGGTAGCCGATGGAGCATCGTTATTCTGAGTGGCCATGCCGGAGTTTCCTGAGCCCACATAGCGGTAGGCCTGAGCCCCAAGTGAAAGCATCACTGCGGCAGAAAAAGCGGCTATTTTATACATGCTTTTCATATCGAACATTTGCTTAAATATCCTTAACTGTTATAACCTTAAAAATCCAAACGAACCCCCAAGCGAATCTGACGTGGTGAACCCAAACGGTTGGGATCGTTCACGAACATTGCGTAGTAATTACGGAAGCTGTCGGGATCGTTTTGCTGATTGATGACCTGTTGCGCCTGAGCTGATGCCAAGTAGCCATCATCTTCGGGAATACCGGTGAAACGGTGCACACCGCGCACGTTGCGTGTATTGAGCAAGTTGGTAACCCAAACATACACGTTCAGATTCGCCTTAGGCTTTCCGTTCTTGTCTCCACCCATATACAAATCGAAATTACGGTCGGCTTGGAAGTCAACACCGAACTGCCATGGCAAGCGAGCACCATTGATAGAACCTTCAGTGCTTGGAGTGATTTCACCCGTTACAGGAGTAGCAAACTGCTGAGGTGTATAAGGTGTACCGGAACCGAGGTTAGCAATGAAGTTGAAACCTGTATTTGCAAGCACCTGGAAGTCTTTGATCATCGGACCGTTGTAGTCGGCACCACCGGCGAAACGATAGTCGGTGGTTACAATGATACGGTGACGCTGGTCGTAGTTGAATGGGTTGATGCTACGCAGGTTTGGAATACCGGCATTGATAAGAGCCGATTGCGACTGCGATGTAGAACCGGTACCATCCGCAAACTGCAACGTGTAAGAAGCATTCAAGCGGATGTTGCCCGTACGACGCAAATCGTAAGTCAATGTCAAGCCCTTAACTGTACCAAAGTCGATGTTGTCGAATGCGCGATACGCAATCGGGTAAGCACCGTTGAATTTGCGAATCTGAATCATGTTACGCAACTCACGGTAGAAGGCTTCAATCTTCAATGAAGAAGTCTTTGAAAGCACTTGCTGGAAACCAAGAGCATAGTCAACTGTGCGCTCAGGCTTCAATGAAGGGTTGGTAATGAGCGGATCGTTCTGGAACTGCATGTTCAGGTAATCCGTTGGATCGAAGCGTGAGAATTCAGTAGGACGCTGTGTCAATACGTCGTAGTGAGCGAAGAATGTAGCTTCATCACTGATTGGGAATGAGAACGCGATACGAGGCATAATGTTAACAGCCGGCGTATAGTCTTTGAATGCTTTTGAATTCAGTGGAGCGTCCTTATCGTTCTTCAAATATGGCTTTGGGTTGCTTGAACCACCAATGACAGCAGGATCAGAAACCAATTGACCGTCGGCCTTGTACCAGTTGTTGCCATCGCGGTAACCCATTACAGTAGTTGGGTTGTTGAGGTCGTCAACGTATACCACGAAGTCATCACCGATGTTGGCCGGGTGGTCACCGAACTGAGTAACTTCAGCTGCAGTGAAAGCCTCTCCTACTACAAACTGGTCCTTCAATACAGGCTGGTTGGCATCGTAGCGGTCAACACGCACACCGAGGTTGAAGATCAAGTCATCAAACGCGAATTTATCCATCAGGTAACCTGAGGTGTAGATTGGTTCGAATGCACCGATAGGGCGGCTATAGTATGTAATGTCGCCCACCTTGTAGGTTGAAGCGAAGAACTCATCAATGGTTGGCTTCTTGCCGGTTACTTTGTTACCGTGTGAATCGAAACCGTAGTATGAAACAACCTGGTTACCACTATTCAACAATTCATCCGAGTTGAACATATCGATGCTCAGGAACTCAGGGCTGAGGTTGTCAACATTGAGGTAATCGCCACCGCGTGGATCAAGACCCAGAGCTTCACGCAAGTTGTAATCGAACTCGGACTGGTTGGTAACACCGACAGCCGTGTTGTAATACACATAGTAGTTACCATCACGGTAAACGATTGTAGAATCGTAACCGATACCTTGGTTGTCAATTTTCTCAATATGTGAATTTGCATTCAATCGGGCAAGATTCCAAAGGCTAACAGGCGATACGCTGTAACCGGCGTCTTTACGCTGTTCGAATTCGAAACCGAGTTGAATAGCGTGGTCACCAATATCGGCAGAACCGATACCTGTTACACGGAACTGGTTGTTCGAGAATACCGCGTAGTTGTTGTTTTGAGTACCGAGGTAACTCCAAAGGTTGTAAGTGGCCGGAGGTGCATCACCGTTGCGCAAACCATTGGCAGCGGTGAGGTTGTTGAGGTTGGCTGCCGGGCTCGCACCAAGGAAAGCTTGAGTTCCTGCGTTATTCAAGAAAATCTGGTTTCGATCGGTAATGAAATTTCCATTCGCATCCGTAATTGTAGCCAGTGCTGCTTGATTAAAAATAGTCTGAGCAGCGCCCACATAATACTGATTAGTTATAGACGCTAAATCAGCATTAAACTCAGACGGAGTGAAGATGGTATGAATATCCTGGAAACCGGTTTGCTTGAAATAAGAACCCGGCACCTGCTCGTAGGTATTACCGCGATAAATATCAAAATAACCTACGTGACCGTAGTTGAACAGATTGTCGCCGTGTGTTTCATCCTGGCTGTTCGCGTAGTTGCTGGAGTAGTCAACCATTACACTGTAGAAGATATTCTTCAGGTTGGAAGCGCTTGCCTCCTCTCCTTCCGCATTCTTGAAACGCTGACTGAACTTCGCATAGGCTCTCCAGTCGAAGTTGGTGTTGAGCTGGTTGTTGTCCCAGTTCATGAGCTGGTTGGCACGAGTTGCATCGCGTCCGCGGTTGAAAGCTGCGGTACCACCAAATGTCAGCGTCACATTCTCAGTAGTATTCACATCAATTTTAGCGACCATGTTTGCTGAGCGATTGCGCGCATTCAAGCGAGTTTTGGTCACTTCAAAATCATCGGCAGTGAGGAAGTCTGCATTGTAAAGCACTCCGGTAGCCTGTCCCGATTCGCTGAGGTTTGGACGCAGTGGGTTGTTCAACAACTCAGAGCGCACATCCTCTTTCATGCGCATTACACCACCATATTGTGGGTCACCATCCACTATGTCCGTGTAGTTTCCGGAAACGAAGAAGCCAAGCAATGGACGTCCGCGTTCACCTTTTTCGTTCTTCGAGAAGAGGAGCGGACCCGACAATGAACCTTCCACCAGGTTATAACCGAAATGATCGAGACCTACCACTTTGTCGCCCACCTGGAAGCCGGAGGTAATTGCCTCTACTCCACCGGTGTATTTGGCTGAAGCACTGCGCAGACTCACGTTGATTACACCACCTGTAGCATCACCAATGTTGGCTGGGATACCACCGGTAATTACAGAAATTTCTTCTACTGCAGACTTAGGAAGTGCAGAAGAACCGCGCACCTTGATACCATCAATGTAGATCCAGGTTGAACCTTCGCGAGCACCGCGAATGGATATACCATTTCCGGTATCAGTAGCACCTGCAACAGTTTGAGCAAGACCTGTAACCGATCGGCTAGGCATGTTTTTCAAATCCTCACGGGTGATAGTACCACCGGAAGAACCACCATCTTTATCGATGAGCGGCACCTTGTAGTCAAAAACCTCTACGGTTCCCAACTCTGCACCCTGCATCATTTCGGCGTCGAGCGGAGTGATTTTACCACCCTTCACAACAACACCTTTGATGGTTTGGGGCTGATAGCCCACAAACTGGAACGATACGTCGTATGTACCGGGCTCCAGCGGCTTCACGGAGTATTCACCATCGATGTCGGTGGTACCGCCGTTGACCGTGTTACCGTTCAGGTAAACGATTACCGTTACGAAAGGAAGGGTTTCTTTCGTGTCTTTGTCCATAACCTTTCCTTTTAAGGATCCCGAGTTGGTTTGAGCCCAAGCGGAAGTAGTTAGGAATAATAATGCTATTAGTGCGTAAAACTTTCTCTGCATAGCAGATGGATTAAAGTGTGTTAAACAAGTCAAATTTTAGGTAATAATAACGACTTGCAATCGTAATACAACAGAGTCGTGGTTTACCCTAAAGGTTCGCAAAGAACAACGGATTTGCTAAAACGTGCAAACTTTTTTTTAACGACCTTGCAAATTGTTGATTTCGTGATTATTAAGATAATCTTACGGAATTCTTATTGCCGGCGAAACCAGCGCTTGTACCACGGAACATTCTTACCCCACGATTGCTTACGAGCTTTTCGGAGGTTTTTCTTCATGCGTTTTTGGGTGGCCTTGTCTTGCGATTCCATGTGATGGTCGCGGCGCGATTGATACTCGTTTTGCTTCTTTTCAAGCGCCTCTGCCTCCTTGTTGCGAGCCGTTTGTGGTGTAACTTTTTGGGCATCCGACTTCGGCTGAGCTGCCGCATGCAAGGCACTGCACATTAAAAATGCCAGCATGACCAAACGAATGATGCTCGGAGTTTTCATTTGTAATATTCGTAACTGAATTTGGTGATGATAATATCTCCCGATTCAAGGTTATGATCCAAAAATGCTTCCACCAACATGGTTGGTGAATAGAGCACTTCAATTTCGCGCGTCATGCTTTTGCCATCGAAGTATTCCACCTTTTGGACATTACCCAAATTATCGTAGATGAATGTCTGGGCTTTTTTTCCGGAAGACATGTTATCCGACGACTCAATTTTCGAAATCCAGCCGTGCTCGTTATACGTATATGTCTTGGTTTTCGTGCGGCCACTCATAATCAACTCCTCCACCTCCGTTTCAACGAATCCCTTTGCACTTTTAGTGATGGTCCAGTTGGAATAATGCAAACCATAGTTATTGTAAACACTTTTCCTGATTACACCATTCTCCTGCTCATTCCAGATTACCGACTCCGCATTGATAGCGATGGTGCGACCGGGTTCTAATTTGTTTTTAACAGTGGAAATATTCTCTGCCGTTCCATATTCCACACGAATCAATCTTCCATGGTCATCGTACACAAAACCGGAGCTGTAGTAACCCCGCGTGCCCGTTTCCTCGCGTAGTTCGATGGAACCCAAATCGTTTCTCCTGAACTTAATAGTCAAGCTATCGATCAGATTTTTTACCGACGACACCTTGTCCATGCGTGTCATCAGACCTACCTCATTGAATCGGTATACGCTTATGTCGGGGCGCTGTTCGATAGGCTTTCCGGGACGCTTAACACTCACAACGCCGGTAACGGATTGTATCTTATTCACCCACAAAAACTGTTGGCTGAAAAACATCTCCTCATTAAACGCATTTCCAATGCGGTTGTCGATAAGCTGAGCGCTTGCAGTTTCACTGACGCTTAAAATCAATGCAAGCATGACCGTAAAAAAGCCATATGTGGGGTTCAATTTTTTCATTCAAATGATAACATCTTCTACGCGATAAACGGGTACATCGCACGATTGATTGCGGCAAACATAGATAGGGGAATCATCGCCTCCGCGTAAATTAAACAGCGGCAATTCACTACTCGCTGTTGATGCTGCCGAAAGCACAAACGGATTGAGTTTTTCATGAAACACTTGAGCGTTACCAAGCGCCTGCGGGCCTGTAAAGACGACTTCAACGGGCACCGTATTCAGCTCGAGCAACGCCAGAATCCAATTGCTGAAACCGGGAGCAAAATCTATTGTAGCACTGACTTCCTTCAGCATTCGCTCAGCGCGATCATGCCAATCCGATTTTCCGAGATAACGCCCCAGTTTAAGAAGACATCGACAGGCAACACCGTTGGCCGCGGGAATAACATTATCGTTCACCTCCAACTTTGCGCCTATTGCATCTTCTACGTGATGCGGTCGATTTAAAAACAAGACTGACCCGGTTGATGAAAAATGTTCTTCAACACCTTGCATGGTTTTCGCGGCCAATACGAGCCACTGTTCCTTTCCGGAAATTTCATAGCATGACAACAAAGCGTCAATGAAAAAGACCTGATCTTCCAATAAACATATCGCTGCAACCTTTCCTTTGGTGCGAGCATGAGCAAGCAGTCCGTTCGATTGCATCAGTTGTGTATTGATTGCGTTGAGCAACTTTTCGGCATC
The DNA here is from genome assembly GCA_943330925.2 of Chryseobacterium gleum. Lineage (GTDB taxonomy): Bacteria > Bacteroidota > Bacteroidia > Flavobacteriales_D > Sanyastnellaceae > JAIBBG01. Next base: position 315 of record CALQJP020000123.1, on the reverse strand, counting down.
GTTCAAATATCCCTGGCGGCCCTGAATTTTCGCAGCCTCAACAAATGCCCTGGCGAGCATTGCATTCCACGAAGCAATACACTTATCATCTAAACCAGGCATTGTTCGCTTGTTGCGGTGCTCGAGCATTTTCGCTTTGCAAGCATGCAGTTTTTGTCGCCATTCAATGGCATCTAACTGTTCATTGCGGCACCACTCCTCTTCGCTTGCTCGCATACACAATACACTTACATCGTGCTCCCAATAACCATGGCTTCCAACACCAAAGTACTTTTTTAACAGCGGGGCATCGTCACCGAGCAATTCATCCAATTC
>CALQJP020000122.1 GCA_943330925.2 Chryseobacterium gleum | reverse complement strand
TAGCCATTCGGCTCTATGGTAGTGCCGGCAGGGAAGGTTACTGAAAAATCGCCATCAGTAAGCACATAACAACCCATATTGACCGTCGAAGAACATGTATTGTGAAGTTCAACCCACTCCGCTGTATTGGGCACACAATTGCCATCACAATTTCCCGCGGCATTGACCAACACTTCGTTGATGATTACACATTGGGCATTCATCCCGAGGCAGAAAAATAGAAGCCCCCCCGATAAAGCAACAAGCCTTAAGTGCATTAAAACTGAATTCGTTGTATTCATAGCATTGACTAATACAGAAGTGCCTGCGAGCTTGTCTGGTCGGTCTTCTTTTTTGTCTGTCGTTATTTTGTTACTTCAACCTGATCAGATAATAGCCGGCAGTGACGAAAAAATTCCTTACAAACGGAATAGCGGCTATAACAGGCCACTGAAGCCTCGGTTTTAACCCGAACTTAGTCTCGTAATTTGGATTGATGAAATAGAGTGATTTGCGTTCGATGGTGAACCCTTCCTCACGACAAATGCGCTCAAAGCGTTCGATGCTAATTCCGGTCTCTTTTATTTCGACCAAGTCATCAATTGTTTTGCGGCTCTCTCCGCCCAATGCTAGCAAACCCCTGTACGCGAAAGTTGGAAGCAGGTGATAGTAGGGGAGTTTTGATAGCAACTTGTTTTTGGCAATTTGCTGGTGGCCCCCAAATGGATTGTACCAGGGTGGGAAAGCCAAAAAGAAAACAGCCCCCGGCGCCATAAAACGCTTTACAAACCCCATGAATTTCTCTTGATTGTGGATGTGTTCGATTACATCTCGCATAATGAGTATATCGAACAATCCATCGGCCTCGGTTCGATTGTAAACATCGTCTGCAATTAGAGAAAGACCTTCGTGGGTGCCGAGCAGTTGTTTAGCTCGCTCAATGCTGGTAGTTGAAATATCGACGCCGGTAACGATGCATCCGGCTTCCAGAAAAGGCACGAGGTTTCCGCCTGTTCCACAGCCAATCTCAAGCACTCGTGTACCTTTCGTTACAGGCTTAAACGACTCGATGTATGGAACAACAAACTTTCGGGTTGTGATCGCTTGTTCATCGAAGTAACGTTGGAGGTTCGTATGGCGCTCTTGCATGGGGCGAAAATAGGCGTTGAATCAGCTCTGAAGGCGCGTGAACAGGAAGTTTTTTGTTCAAAACTCACACTAGAAATTTGGAGGTTGGTTTCGTATTTTCGCAGGCCTTTATTCGAGTCGCGAAAAGCATCAGAATACTGGCGGCTTACCTAGTTACAAATCAGCAAAAACCAAGTCAAATCCATAGATCATGGCAGAAGGCGAAAAGATAATTCCAATCAACATTGAGGATGAAATGAAAACCGCATACATCGACTATTCGATGTCGGTGATTGTGAGTAGGGCGTTACCCGATGTGCGCGACGGTATGAAGCCGGTGCACCGCAGGGTATTGTACGGTATGTTGGAACTGGGCGTGATGTCGAACCGCCCCTACAAGAAGTCTGCACGTATCGTGGGTGAAGTGTTGGGTAAATATCACCCACACGGCGATAGTGCTGTATATGACACCATGGTGCGTATGGCTCAGGACTGGACGCTGCGCTATCCACTGGTAGACGGACAAGGTAACTACGGCAGCATGGATGGTGACCCACCGGCGGCCATGCGTTATACGGAAGCTCGCTTGCGCAAGATTGCGGAGGAATTGCTGGAAGATCTCGATAAAGAAACGGTTGACTTTCAGCCCAACTTCGACGACTCGCTGCAAGAGCCGAAGGTAATGCCCGCCAAAGCACCCAACCTGTTGCTCAACGGTGTGAGTGGTATCGCCGTAGGTATGGCTACCAACATGCCACCTCACAACCTCACCGAAGTGTGTGAAGGTGTCATCGCATATATCGAAAACAGGGATATCACCATTGAAGAACTCATGCAGTTCATCAAAGCGCCTGACTTCCCAACCGGAGGCACAATCTACGGTGTTGAGGGAGTAAAAAGCGCTTACGAGACCGGTCGAGGACGTGTGGTTATTCGTGCAAAGCATCAAATCGAAGAAATCGACGGACGTGAGTGCATCGTTGTAACTGAAGTACCTTACCAAGTCAATAAGGCCGAAATGCAATCGCGCCAGGACGCACTCATCAAGGAGGGCAAGCTGGAGGGCATTTCCGACATCCAGGACCAGTCATCGCGTGAAGGTGTGCGCATCATTTATGAAATAAAGCGCGATGCGATCTCCAATGTAGTATTGAATAATTTGTTTAAGCAATCTTCGCTACAGACTTCTTTTTCAATCAACAACGTAGCGTTGGTGAATGGTCGTCCGGAGATTTTGAACCTCAAGCAGATGATTGTGCATTTTGTGGACCACCGTCATGAAGTGGTGGTGCGCAGAACGCAGTATGACTTGCGCAAGGCTCAAGAGCGGGCTCATATATTGAAAGGGTTGCTTATTGCCTTGGATCATTTGGATCAGGTAATTGCTATCATTCGTGGAAGTCAAACCCCTGAGCTTGCCCGTGAAGGTCTTATGACCAACTTCCAGTTGGATGAAATTCAGTCGCGCGCCATTCTCGACATGCGTTTGCAACGATTGACCGGATTGGAGCGCGATAAAATCCGCGAGGAATATGATGAGTTGATGAAGATGATTGCTCGCTACAACGAAATTTTGGGCAGCGAAGAAATTCGAATGGGCATCATCAAAGACGAGTTGCGCGAATTGATTGCCAAATTTGGCGATGAGCGCCGTTCGAATATCGAATACAGCAGTGCGGAACTGAACATTGAAGACATGATTCCGGATGAAATGATGGCTATTACCATCACGCATGCCGGATACATCAAGCGAACCAACCTGGCAGAATACCGTGCGCAAAGCAGGGGAGGAGTTGGTGCAAAAGGCACAACGGCTCGCCAGGAAGACTTTGTGGAGCACATCTTTACAGCGTCTAACCACGACTGGTTGCTCATCTTCACGCAGAAAGGACGTTGTTTCTGGATGCGCGTGTTTGAATTGCCGGAAGGAGCAAAAACAACCAAAGGACGTGCGATTCAGAACCTCATTCAAATTGAGCAGGACGATAAGTTGCTTGCATACATTCCTGTGAAGGACTTGATGAACGAAGAATACGTGAATAGCAATTATGTAATTCTGTGCACGAAGCAAGGCCTGATTAAGAAAACCTCGCTGGAGGCATATTCACGTCCGCGTTCCAATGGTATCAATGCCATTACGATTGTGGATGGCGATGAGCTCCTTTCAGCCCAGCTCACCAATGGAAACTGCGAGGTGATCATGGGAACACGCGAAGGAAAGGCCATTCGCTTCAACGAGAAAACCGTTCGCGCCGTAGGCCGCACCGCGCAGGGGGTGAAGGCTGTTTCGCTCGACAGCGAGAAGAACGAAGTAATCGGTATGGTATGCGTCGATAATCCGAACACCGACATATTGGTAGTGAGTGAAAAAGGATTCGGAAAGCGCTCAGCGCTGGAAGATTATCGCATCACGAACCGCGGTGGTAAAGGTGTGAAGACCATCAACGTTACGGAAAAGACCGGCGATTTGATTGCAATTCTTGGTGTAGACAACGACCACGACTTCATGATCATCAACAAGAGCGGTATTACAATTCGCTTGCGTGTAGAGGATCTTCGAGTAGTAGGACGCGCCACTCAAGGGGTGAAGCTTATCAACCTGCGCGGCAAAGACGAGATTGCAGCGATTTGCAGCGTATTGAAAGACGAGGATGATGACACCCCGACAGCAGAGGTAGTAAACGAAGACATGCCAACAGACGGCACAGATGAAAGCGAAGACACAACCGAAAACGACGAGCCGAGCGGCGAAGAGTAAAATCAGTTACCTCTCTGTTCTCTCTGCGTCTCTGCGGTAAAAACAAAAACGGCACAAAAATTAGAATACACGAGAAACGCTCACTTCGGGCGTTTCTCTAGTAAACATACAACCACCAACCATGAAAAGAATCCTGATGATTTCAGTAGGGCTTGCGATGGCTCTACAAACAAGTGCACAAGCCGATGTAACTTCGGCTTACAACGCCAACAAGCAAGGCGATTTTGCGAAAGCAGCCGAGTATATCGACAAGGCAATTAACGATCCGAAGGCGGCTACAAAAGAAAAGACCTGGCGTTATCGCGGCGAAATTTATTTGAGTATTGCCGGTTCACCCGAATTGTCGCCCCAGTTTCCAAATGCAGTGCAAACCTGCAAGGAATCGTATTTCAAGTCAATGGAAATTGATTCAAAGAAGGAGTGGATACAAGAAAACACAACCGGATTAAGCACACTGCAAGCGCTTGTATTGGAAAATGCCGGCAAGCAATACGAAGGCAACGATTACTGCGGAGCCATGGCTAATTTCAGTGTAGCTCGCGACATCAGCACCCGTTTTGGCATTGTGGATTCAGCAGCTATTTACAATGGTGCGTTCTGCGCTGAGCGCTGCGGAAAGATGGAAGAAGCTCTGGCCGGGTATCAGGAAAGTGCTAAAATCGGATACAACGTGCCTCAAGTTTATGGTTCTATCGTCGAACTGTACAACAAGATGGGAAAGAAGGATGAAGCTGTGAAGACATTGTCTGATGCACGCGCTAAGTATCCAAAAGACGCCGATTTGTTGCGTTCTGAGGTGAATGTGTATTTGACCGACCAGAAATACGATCAGGCCTTGGGCTTGTTGAAGGATTTGACCGCACAAGACCCTAAGAATGAAATGATTTGGTTCGTATTGGGCGTTACCTACGAAAAATTGGGTAAAGTTGCCGATCAAGAAGCTGCTTATTTGAAGGCGCTTGAAATCAACCCGAAGTACTTTGACGCATTGTTCAACCTTGGCGCGACGTATTACAACCAGGGAGTTGAGAAATACAAGGAATGCGATAAAATTCCACCACGTGAGGCGGCGAAGTATGATACGTGTGTGAAGGATGCAAACACAATTTTCGCCAATTCAATCGAGTATTTCGAAACGGCATATGGTGAGCGTCCAACGGACAAGGACATTATCAACGCGCTGAAAGAAGCTTATGTGCGTGTTGGAAATATGGAGGGAAAGAAAAGGATGGAAGAAGCGTTGAAAGGATTGTAGGAAAATAGGATTATAGGATACTAGGGGAACGGTGGCCGGTTGGCTGCCGTTTCTTTTTTTAGTGAAATGGTGAAATGGTGAAGGAGTGAAAGAGTGAAAGAGTGAAATGGTAGGTGGGCTGCTAATACTATTTCACCGTTTCAATGCTTTACAATTTTACTTTACATAATGTAAATTATGAGAATAATGTTGATGCAGTTAACTGTCAGCTAATGCGTTACTCGTGAATCACCATTTCACTAATTCACCGATTCACACTTTCACTCTGTTACGATCAACGAAAAAGGCGCCTCTTTCAAAGCGCCTTTCCTTTCTCATTAAAATCAACCTCCATGTTTCATCAACCTTCCTTTTCAAGTAACAAAGACTGTAAGGCCCGAAGCTCACGAACCTTTTCATCGTTACTGGCAGCGATATAAGAATGTATGAGATTATTCAACATACGGGCTATCACTTCCATGTTCGCACACGGCTGATAAAAGCGCTCGTCTTGCGGCAAATTCTGTTTTACTAGAAACTCATCGATTTCCTCCTTTTGAAGAATCGCACCCGCATTGAACGGATTGATATAAAACAGAACCTCTGCCTGGTCTTTGATTATACCCAACTCTTCATCGAACGGATAATAATCCAAATAGCAAAGAATAAAATGACTCGGCAGATTTACACCCTGAACCGGTAAGTCTAAACTATCGGCCAGATAAGTATACAAAAGACCTAACGAAAGCGGATTTCCTGTTTTGGTCGATATCAAATCGGCCAAGAATGAATTCTGCGGCTGGTGATAGTTCTCACGGTTTCCCTTGAATCCATGATGCGTATAGAACATGTGATTAAACACCCGAATCTGCTCGAAAGCTGTGAGATTGTCGTTCAACTCGAGCCAAATGCTCTGCCTTATTTTAGAAATGGCACGGCGCAGTTCACTCTCGTCGTATGAAGGGTATTGATACTTATTAATGATAAGAGCCCCTTCGAGTAAGTCCTTGTCCTCGGAATTTTTCCAACCCTTGAGGCGATTGTAAACGCCTTCATATTGAATGGTCGAAATGAGTTCTTCCAAACGAGTTTGAAAAAGCGGACCAAAATCTTGTAATTCCCAATACTGTTCTAACTGCGGAATGATAGACTCTCCGTAGTTTTTTAGCTCAGAACTAACCTGCTTGTAGATAGATTCATCCGGATCCTCAATAAGCGAAATGAGGGCGTTAACTTCGTTGCTGTACATCGGTGATTGTTTTTCAGTTTTCAGTAGCAACACAAAGCTAGCTGAACACCTACCCTACCAATGTCACCTTTCCACGACCTTTTTCACAAAGGATGTTTCAAAATCGATCTAACACAGTCCTGATAAGGGTTTCAACACTTCTTAAAGAGTCACTGTTGAATTCTTTAGTAGCACGGTTAACCAGTATGGCACAGACAGATACCGCTTTATGCCCAAGCATGGAGGCCATTGCATATATGCCCGCCGATTCCATCTCAAAATTGGTAATGCGCAAGTCGTTGAATCGGAATTGAGCGTACTCGTCAATTCGGTGCTCCATATTCGATTTCAAGCGAACGGAACGTCCCTGTGGCCCATAGAATCCGTTGGCAGTGGCAGTGATGCCATGGATGGCGTCGAAAGCAATTCGCTCGTGCAACTCTTGGTTACACTCAGCGACATAGAATCCGGTGTTTTCACGCAGCCAGGCAAACTTTTCTGACAAGGCTTCTCGCAACGCTTGTTCACGGTCGGAGTGAACTGCATCATAGGTATGAGGCACGCCATCCAACGCAAATGAAAAGGATGAAGAGACAAAACTTCCAACCGGAATATCGGAGTGCATGCATCCGCTCGTGCCAATGCGCACAATCTCCAAACTGGTATGCTTCTCCTTTGGCAATCGGGTTTGGTAGTCCACATTCACGGCAGCATCCAGCTCGCTCATGACGATGTCGATATTATCGACTCCTATGCCGGACGAAATAACCGTGATTTTTTTTCCCTTATAAAATCCGGTATGGATGATAAACTCACGGCCGGAAATCG
>CALQJP020000121.1 GCA_943330925.2 Chryseobacterium gleum | reverse complement strand
GGAGTGGTGTTGTAACTGCCCCAACCACCCTTGATGTAGCCGCGATAGAGGTATCCGAGTTTTTCCTCCACATTGATTTTCGCAGCCGGAATGAGACGCGGCTCAATGGTAATGGCTGTTGGTGTGGGCAGTGTGGTGTATTGGATGCGCGTCATCTGCACCACACTGTCTTTCGTTTGTGGCCACACGGTTACCTTATTCGCATCGCGCAGAAACAAGCGTCGATTGCCTTCAATCTGAAATTCATATTCCAGCGTTTTCGTGGTGTCTGTTTGTCCCCATGCAAGCGTTTGGCATGTTGCGCAAAGGCCGAGGAGTATAATGGAAAAGAGGTTTTTCATGCGTTTGCTTACTGGTTTTCCGGTGTTGATTGCAAGTCAATTTCTACGTCGTTAACAGAGGGTTCTGCCGGGGTTGGATTTTCCAATTGATCGAGGGTGGCTTTCTTGGCATTGGCGGCATCGATTACCCACGACTCGGTCACGTTTTCCATGATGGCGTTGATAGTAGCGTGTGCCTGGAAATAGTCCTTCAACGAGATGTATACATCAATCAGAAGCAAGAAGCCTTTGTATTTCCATTCATCGAAGGCTGAAAACTTCTCGATGAGCTGGAATATTTCTGTCTCTGCTGCTTTGAATTCTTCTTTGGAGTAATAGGAACTCGCAATGAGGTATTTGCTCTCTGCACCCGCATTGCCTCCGCGTTTTACCACTTCTTTCAAGTCTGTTATGGCTTCGTTATAGCTGCCGTTCACGTGCAGAATACGACCGCGCCAAAGCAAGGCTGTGTAACGAATGTCTTCCGGTGTGGCATCGTTGGCCAGCACCTTGTCGGCATACATTTTTGCGTCGCTGTATTCATTGAGGTAATAGTTGCATCGCATCAACCCTATCTGGGCTTCGAGCGCATTGTTTTTGGAGATAGCCACTTGCTCCAAATCGCGGTAATGCGTGAGCGCCTGCGAGTAGTCTTTGTTGTTGTATGAAATGGTAGCAGCCATCACAAGGCACTCTTCGCGGTAGTTTGTGCCGCCGGAACCAATGATGTAGTTGCAGTATTCGAGTGCCTTGTTGAGGTCGTTTTTGTCGTAGTGGCAGTTGGCCAGAAAGTAGCTGGCGTCAATGGCGTGGTAAGCAGGTTGGAATTTGGTGAGGTAGTCGGTGAGTTTCGTTATACCGGTTTCGCAGTTTCCTTCCTGCACGTAGCTCACGGCCTTGCGATACACATCCTCTTCGAGTTCGTTTTTCGTTGCACCGCAAATGGTCACGGCATCGTTCTGAAACTCTGGATCTTCAATGAGTATCGATTTGCAAATCTGATAGGCGTCGCAAACCACAGGGTCTTTCTGGTATTTGTTCTTGATGGCGGTCCACGACTCTTTCACTTGGGCCTGGTTGCCTTCCTTCACGTATATGAGGCACATGTCGCGCATACTCATCTTGGCATACACAGAGGTGGCGTGGTTCTTTAAGATGTCGTTGAAGTAGGTCTTGGCTTCGTTCAGGCGGTCTTGCTGCAAATACGTTTTAGCGATTTCATATTTGGCATCGATCTCGAACTTGGAGTCGGGGCTTTCGGTGATGAGGTTTTTCAATACCCACGACTTCTTTTCCGGCTGGCCGTCGTAGCCATAACACATCGCCTTTTGATAGAGTGCATATTCGGATCCCGCTTTGTTCAAGGCAATTGATTTGTCGTAATAAAGAATGGCCTGCGAGTAGTTTTTGGCGACGTAAAAACAATCGCCGGCTCGGGCGCATGCGTCACTTTCTTTCTTCACATCCTTGGTGTGGCTGCCATCGATGTATTTGCGGAAAGATGTGTTGGCATTGTTGTACCACGCCGTAGCAGTTTCGTCATTCTCCTCGGCATTGGCGAGCTTGAAGTAGGCGTAGCCCTGGCTGTAATGAGCCATGCCATAGAACTCAGAGTTGTAGGCTCCGGGCTCATTGATGAATGCACTGTAGCGCTGAACGGCCTTTGTGAAGTCGTTTTGTCGGTAACTGATTTCAGACTTCCAAAACTTCGCATCTGCGTTTACGGTTGGGTTGACAGGATAGGTAGCTACGCGGTCAAAAAACTTTTCGGCATCTGCAAATTTTTCGGCTTGAAAAAGTTCAACGCCTCGGTTGTATGCTACTACTTGGTAGGCCTCTTTTACGCGATTGTCTTTGTTCTGAATTTTATCGAGTGAAGCCAGCGCCTTTTCGTAGTTGCGTGTGCGCATGTAAACGTTCAGAAGGAATTCATACGCTTCGTCTCTGCGTTTGCTGTTGGGGTATTTGTTGAGATAGTCTTCGAATGCAGAAATGGCTTCGTGAAAAGGGTTGTAGGAGAGTTCGAAGGCCAGTTTTGAATAGTTGAACAACGCGTCTTCCTGTATTTCTGCATTGACCGTCATATCGGCTGCTTCCGAAAATGCATTGCGGGCATATTCTTTTTGGTCCAGTTTCAAATAACACTCTCCCAGGTTGTAGGAGGCTTTTTGGTGCAATTCATCTTTTCCTTCTGTGCAATGCTTGTATTCGTTGACAGCTTTTTCCCATTGTGAGCTGCGGTGATATGCATAGGCGAGTTGATAGTGGTCTTCTCGCGTAATGTCATTGTCTGTTGCGGCTTTGTGATAGGTCTCCAGAAAGGGAATGGCCTCCGCATATTGTTTTTTCATGCAATGACTGTCGCCAATGATGCGTGAAATTTCGGGCGCTCTTTTGGTGTTGTTTGCTTCGGCTTGCTGCAGCACACCAGGACCGTATTTCAATACTTCGTCGTAATTCTTCTGCTTGTAGTAGATGTAGGTGATGTAATAGGGAACCAGGCTTTTAAAAGATGCGTCGTTTTCGAGCTGCTTGAAACCATCGAGCGCCACTTGCAAGTCGTTTTGCTCATAGGCAATATGGCTGTAGTAATAAATCGCCGCTTTCTGATACTCGCTCTCCTCTTGTTTTACTTCGAAAAAATCTTGTCTTGCGCCGGCCACGTCGCCTGTCTCAAACAGGCTGTGTCCGCGCTTATAGCGCATTTCGTTTTTATCTTTTGCATTGAGGTCGCGCTCGTCGACTTGCTTGAACCACTCCAGTGTTTTTTTGTATTGTTTCTTCTGATAGTTGAAGGTTGCCAATTCAAAAAACGCACGTCGCTTCCAGGGAGAATCGGGATGTTCCAGCACGAATTGCTCAAGCTGATATTCGGCGTCTTTGTGAAACAGATACAACGCACAGATACCGCTGTAATATTCCGAGTTGATGCGCAAGGCGTGTTGCGGATCTTTTTCCAACCCGATATACTCTTGGAATTTTTCTTTGGCAGCCACGTATTTTTCGTGATCGAATAGCTCCAGGGCTTCACGATACAGACGTGTGTTGTCGTAGAGTGCAATGGGCGGCTGCGCCTGCAAACTCAGCGAGCAAGCGAATAGGATGGATAGGAAGAGATACGTTCTCATGGGTTCTACAGCGGATTATACCAACTTGTGAAATTAACGGGCTCAATCGCCTGAGATTTCGCCACTTACCAAACTTGCGAACGAGGCGATGTGAAATGTATTTTGAACTGCATTCGTTAAAAGTGGTAAGACATCCGATATTGGATACATAAATCGAAACCATGAAACTTTTTAGCAGAGCGCAATTGCGCAGCTGGGACAGTATTACCGTCGAACGTCAGTATACTTCTTCTGCCGAACTAATGGAGGTTGCTGCGCGCTCGTGTGCGGAGGTGCTGGTCGATAAGGCCTTTGGCAGTCGATATGTTTTTTTCTGTGGCACCGGCAACAACGGAGGTGATGGTTTGGTAATGGCCAGGCTCATGCACGAACAGCATCTGGATGTGTCGGTAATTGTAGTGGGCGATGCTTCGATTGGAAGTGCTGATTTTCGGGAAAACCTGCAGGTTTCAATTGACGGTGATCTGCCTTTGCATTTTATCAGCGCAATGCCCGATGATATGGAGTTGGAACCCGATACGGTGGTCGTTGATGCGCTCTTTGGTTCAGGGTTGAATCGTCCCATTGAAGGTTGGATGTCGGCTTTGATTGCACGGATAAACATGCTTCCGAATACAGTTGTGTCAATCGATATTCCTTCCGGTTTGCAGGCCGACTTGCTTGCACCACAATCAGGAGCAATCGTGGAGGCGGATATTACACTCACGATCGAGATACCAAAGCGCTCCATGCTCTTCCCCGATAATGACTGTTTTGTGGGACGCATGGTCATTGTGCCACTTGGGCTTGATAGTGAATTTGAGCAAGAGCAACCATGCGATTGGTACTTTGTTGATGATATGGAGGTGGCGCCGCTGCTGCGGGCAAGAGCGAAATACAGTCATAAAGGCATGCACGGGCATTTGCAGGTTGTGGCCGGTAGTACCGGTATGATGGGAGCTTGCATGTTGGTGTCCTATGCCGCTATGCGAACCGGCGCAGGAAAGGTCACTGCCTGTGTTTCAGATAGCGGCTTGCAGGTGATGCAAACGGCTGTGCCCGAGGTAGTGTGCAAGACTGGCTTTGGTAGTGCTGAGCTGGAGCGTTATGAACAGATTCAGGGTTCAACGGCATTGGTGATGGGACCGGGCATTGGCACCGGAAGTGCAGCAATGTCGATGATTCATGAATGGCTCGATACAGCAGGTACACCGGCAATTATCGATGCGGATGCGCTGACGGTTGTGGCCCGCGAAGGCTGGCAATCACGTTTGCAACCCAACACCATACTCACACCGCATGTCGGAGAGTTCGATCGGCTGTTTGGTAAACATGAAAATCATTTTGACCGCCTCGAAACCCAATTGCTGAAGTCCAAAGAACTGGGCGTTTTCATAGTTTTGAAGGGAGCGCATACACGCATTACAACTCCCGAGGGCCAGGTATTCATAAACTCCACGGGCAATCCGGGCATGGCCACTGCGGGCAGCGGCGACGTGTTGAGTGGAATGATTGGCGCTCTGCTGGCGCAAGGTTACAGTGCGCAAGATGCTGCCTTACTCGGCGTATATATGCATGGGTTGGCCGGCGATGTAGCGGCAGAGGCGCGCAGCATGGATGCTGTGATTGCGCGCGATATCATTGAATTTATCGGCGATGCCTTTACGCACTTGCGGGGTATGAATCAAACGGGTGATTAAAGCATTTCAACACTGCCCTTGCCAAGGCGTATCACTTCTATTTCGTCGTTCACACAGCTGATAACAGTAGAAGGGAGGAGCCCACCCGGTCCGCCGTCAACGACTATGTCCACGCGGTTACTCCATTTCTCGTGAATGAGCTCTGCATCGGTGGTGTAGTCTAAGATTGAATCGTCGTCGTGAACGGAAGTTGAAACAATCGGATTTCCCAATGCTTCTACGATGGCTCGTGCGATTGCGTTGTCGGGCACACGTATTCCTACCGTTTTCTTGCGATCGGAAAATATTTTCGGAATGGCTTTGCTTGCTTCCAGAATGAAGGTGTAGGGCCCCGGAAGCGTGCTGCGCATGAGTTTATAGATGGGGTTGCTCAGCTGCTTGCTGTATTCGGTGAGGTGGCTTAAGTCGTGGCAAATCAGCGAGAAGTTGGCCTTTTCCAGTTTCACTTGTTTGATGAGTGCCAGCTTTTCGAGCGCCTTCGAATTGAGCATGTCACAGCCCATGCTATACACCGTGTCGGTAGGGTAAACCACAATTCCTCCCTTTCGCAAACACTCCACTACCAGCGCAATTTTGCGCGGATCGGGATTGGCGGGGTGGATGGGGAGAAGCATGAGAGGTGCGATGTGCGAAGTGCGAAGTGTGACTTCCTTCGCACATCGCACATCGCACCTAGTACTTATTTAGCTGCTTTCGCATGGTCGGCCAGGAACTGCGCCAGGCCATTGTCGGTGAGGGGGTGTTTCATCAGAGCTACAATTGCACTGAGTGGACCTGTCATAACATCGGCGCCAATTTCTGCGCACTTGATGATGTGCATTGGGTGGCGCACGCTCGCTGCGAGGATCTCAGTTTCGTAACCGTAGTTGTCGTAAATGATTCGAATTTGTTCTATGAGTTCGGTGCCATCCACTGAAATGTCATCGAGGCGACCAATGAAAGGCGACACATACGATGCGCCAGCTTTCGCAGCAATGAGAGCTTGTCCGGCCGAAAACACGAGTGTGCAGTTGGTGCGGATGCCTTTGTCGCTGAAATACTTTAGAGCCTTTACGCCTTCTTTGATCATCGGCACCTTCACCACAATGTTTGGGTGAAGCTCGGCCAATTCCTCGCCTTCAGCAACCATGCCTGCGAAGTCGGTTGCAATTACTTCAGCGCTTACATCGCCATCGCCTACAATTTCGCAAATCGTTTTGTAGTGTTTCATCACGTTGTCCTTTCCGGAGATGCCCTCTTTGGCCATCAGTGAAGGGTTGGTGGTTACGCCGTCGAGTATACCCAAATCATGGGCTTCCTGTATTTGTGCGAGATTGGCAGTGTCGATAAAGAATTTCATGGGATTCGAATTATGCCGCGAAGGTAAACTTCACCCTACCATGAAAAACGGATGTTCATGGGATGTCGATAAAAATCAGGAAGGCGTATGACGATATGGAGAAAGGAGAAAGGAGAAAGGAGAAAGGGGAATGGAGAATGGGGAATGGAGAACCGTTGCGCGATGGTTCTTCATTCTCCATTCTCCATTCTCTATTCTCCCGTGTTATCGATCAAGCTCATCATGGCTCGAGTGCTTCACCACTTTAACGTTTCCGCCCAGCAGTCCATTTACCATCGAGATGAAGATGGTAAGCAGCACGGCCGACCAAAAGCTTTCGATCACGAAACCATCCACGAGCTGATCGGCAATCATGAGAATGGCGGCATTGATGACCAGCAGAAACAAGCCCAGCGTGAAAACGGTTGCCGGAATCGTAAGCACTACGAGCAATGGCTTGAGGAATGCGTTGAGCAGGGCAAGAACAATAGCAGTTACAATGGCAACCCACGGTTGTTCAAACCGGATGCTGTCCATGAGGTAATCGGCAACGAGCAGTGTCACGGAGGTACTGATCAGTTGCAGCAGGGTAGTTTTGAGTTGGTCTTGACTGCGCATGGTGCGAAAGTAACAAGATTGCCTTCATCAGCCACAGCGCTCGTTCAGTGACGCACCGGGCATGGACGCGCTGCTGCGCGTCCACCTTAGCCATGACACTTACTCAGGCGATGACAACCTCCTACAGCGGCATCCGT
>CALQJP020000120.1 GCA_943330925.2 Chryseobacterium gleum | reverse complement strand
CCAATGTACGTGAACCCAACGCCTTCTCGATGTTCAAACCGTTTTTGAAGTTAGCGAATACAGAGTTGTAGATTTTACCACCTGCACCGTCTTTCGCATTGATAGCAGCCAAACCGCGGTTATCAGCAGTACCGGTAGCCTTTGGGTTACCAATGAAAGTACAGTTGTAAATAACCGGAACAGCAACTGGGCTTGATTGAGCCGAGTTATCGTCGCTATCTGCTTCGATACCGTTGTCGTTGTCAGGGCTAGCCTGACCAGCAGCAGTACCATCATTCTTCATACCGAAGAAGAACTGGATTTTACCAGAGTAACCGTGGTCGTAGTCAAGCATGTCGTCGTTACCGAACAAGCTGCTTACATACTTCATGTTTACAGTACCACCGAACAATTCGATTTGGTCATCAGCGCCAGACACGATTTCGATGTGCTCGATTGTTGTTCCGCGACCTACTGAACCCAGTGTAAGACCGTTGATCTCAGCACCAATTTCGAGGATAGCACCTGTGTGGCGGATAGAAACGTATTTCAAAACACCGCTGTTGTCGTTGTCGTCGAATGTTCCGAGAGCTGCTTCACCTGAAAAAAGTGTACCAGATGTCTGAACACCGTAGCGGTTGTGTGAACCTGTGTTGTTGAAACCTTCGATCAAACCAAGACCAGGAGCCAAACCTACTTTCGAACCGAAAGCTTGTGGCGTGTTGATAGCAACCAAGTTGTTGGTAGCCTTACCAAGAATAACTACACCACCCCATGAACCAATGGTAGCTACAGAGTATGTACCGTCCATTGGATCTGCGTTCGCAGTGAAAACGATTGGGCAAGACTCAGTACCGGCAGCGTTGATTTTACCACCACGCTCAACAACCAAAGCAGTTTGATCTGCTTGCGTAGCAGCAGCAGCACCCTTGATAACAGTACCAGGAGCAATGTTCAAGGTCTGACCAGCAGGAACGTAGATCTTCTTGTCGAGGATGTACGTGTTGTTACAGGTGAACGTAGCACCTGAAGTCAATTGGTAAGCGTCAGCATCACCAGAGATTGCAGTAGCACCTGGAAGTGCCGAAACGTTTACTGATGTACGTGATCCAACAGCAGGACAACCGCAATCGGCACCCAAGTTGGTTTGAGCAACACCGGTGTAACCGGCAAAAAGCATTGCAGCAACGGCAACAGCTTTAGTAAAATGCATTTTCATTTTGGATTTTGAATTAAGTTAATTAATGGAAATTTGCGTTGCGAAGATGTGCTCACGAGCATGCACACAAGATGATGATGCTATTACGCTTATTTTAAAGAAATGCTTCCAAATCCCTTAATAAACGCGGCTTTCAGAAAACTCTCGTAACATCCAATTGACAGATGAGACACTTGAGGAAACATCTTCCTAACACTAGAAAGTATTCATTACAGAAATGAATAAACCAACTGAAAAAAACCGCCTTTCCAAATCACCATTGGCCAGGGGCGACAAAGACTGATTTCCACTCAGATAAAGATCAAGCTTTGCAGTATTGGTTATAGTGCGGCGCACACCTAACGCTGCGCTAACATTGAAAATGACAGGATTCAAATTGGGAACAGCCTCCATTTCAAAACGGGCGGTCTGACCATTTTTATAGTAATACAAGGTGTTACTCAAACCGAAAGCCGCATTGAACGAAGCGCTCGCCAACAGTGAATTCTTCTTACCGTTGTTGGCATTGTAGAACACACCAACAGGCACTTCTATATATCGAAAGTGATACTCCAGCGCATTCAAACCCGCATCTTGAATGGTATCAATTCGATAGCCGCGATCTATATACGACAATCCCGAATACACCGAAAAGCGCTGAGTCAATTCACGCTGCACGCGCAGGCCTCCTGAAAGGCGCCATACATTTTCTTCCAGACCGTTCCAAAAATCAATTGCATCCTGATTGTTGGTTGCTTCTTTCAATTGACGACCAGACTGTTCGACACCACCAGACAATCCCCATGACCACTTGGAAAGAGTATCTTGTGAAAAAGCACAAAATGGCAAACAAAAGAAAATGATAGCGAGTGTTTTTTTCATGACTTAATCTTTTACGCAACGAATGCTCATGCCATACGCAGGAAGAGTAACCTGACGGAAAATTCGTTGATGATAGGTATCAATTGACCGATAATAAAATTCACCATTGAGCGATGAATTACACCACCACCAGGCAGAATTGTTTTGTGAATTGGTTCGACCATCATGGCCGCGCACATTGGCCGGCTTCGCATTGAAACCGTAGTAGTCACTTCCGTAAATACCTACATCCTGATCGTTGGCGGGCCAACCCACATTGTATTGTGAAGCCAGCAGATTCGCTTCATTGGTTCCCCTCCACCCTGTTTGATCCGATTCGGCGTTCGACATGCCAAGGGTCGCCTCCAACTCCTTCCATTCTTCATCTGTTGGAACATGCCATCCTTGAGGCGCAACATTTTTCTCAGCGTTGAGAGCAAGAGCATTGTACAAACAACCGAATAGGGAATCATTGATGAAGCAATAAGCCGCAGCGTTCGCATTCGCCCACAAAGAATCTTCACCCGAAGTAACCGGGATTAATGACAATGAAGTACCGTCATTGAATTTGGTAACTCTCAGATTCTCGGCCATCCACCACTGGTTGCCGATTTTGACGGTTTCATACACATTGCCATCCACATCGGAAACGGTGCTGCGTTCTATCACATACGATGCCTCCTCTTCCTTCTTGCAACCCGAAAGAGTTAATATAGAAAGAGAAATAAGAAGTAAGATCAAATTGTATCTCATGGCTATCTTAGAGTTTAACGAGCATTCCGTTTTTAACACCTTCCACACCTGTAACACGCACCAGATATATACCTGATGGCTTATCGGAGAAATCAAGCTGCGTGCTGTAGTTCAGCGGGGCCTGAATTATACGATCAGAGTAAATGACCATTCCGTTGTAATCGGTCACCAGAATTTCGACATCCGATGCAACACCGCTAATCACCTGAATAAATGTTTTGTCCGTAACCGGATTGGGAAAAATCCTAAAGTCGAACGATGCGCCCTTCAATTGAGGACAAACCTCCTCAAGGTCGCGCTCCTGGCAGAAGCCGGGATAACAGCATAGATTATCAATCTGAAAATTCGCTTGCGGGTCATAGTTGCAGGCCAATGTGTCCATGCATCCAAAGACCACTGGAGTTTGGCAAGCACCATCTTGTGAGCAGGCGAAGTCTGGGCTGAACTCAACGTAAGCAGGATCTATACAACCGCATACTTGAGGATACACCAGAAACGGCGCGAAGAACGTATTGGGTTGATTAACCACATTCGTTCCCACATACGTGATGGTATCGCCGGAAGCATTTAGTATTTGCGCATTCAGACGCAGTGAAAGTTCACCCGGTGTTGTAAGCTGGGCCACAAGAACCTGGTTGCTATCCGGATCTACACCATACACGCCTTCACATTGCAATACAAACTGATTGCTTTGAAACAAGGAATCAACAGCATCGAAACTGAAAATCGACGTGTCGGCACCGCTCGCGAAATCAACGATACCGAACGAAAACCAATTGGCTAATGCCAAATTCAAGGTATCCATGCCATCGGCCACGGTTAGTGGCACACCTGCACTCGCATCATCATTGGTGAGCAACCCTCCGTCAATCACTTCGCTGCCACCATCGTTATTGATACCGCCAATGAAAGAACCGTCGGTATCCTGCGACTTTGGTATTCCGTAGTAATTTTTTAATCCCTGAAAACCGTTTTGTCCAAGTGTGATATAACTGTCCAATGCAACCGTATTCGACTCATAGGATACCTTGGGAATATCATAACCGAAAGAAGCACCGTCGACATTATTAAAAAACCGTCGGGTACTGCTGACGTTAAACGGATGATCCGTATCGCCAAACACCGATAGCACGCGTGAGCCCGGAGCAAGATCCAGATACACCCTGTAGGTAACTTCTCCCTCCTGCAAATCACCTCCTATGGCATCAGTAGCATCGAGTGAATCAGACACATAATACGTCTCAATGAAAAGCCCTTCCAATTGGGCCATGGAATGCAGACTAACCGCAAGAAAGAATAGAATGGAAATGAGTTTCTTCATGGGATATTCTAGAGTTTATAGCCAATACTCAACAGATAAGTAGTACCGTATCGGAATCGATCGAAATCAAACCAGCCTGTGGGTAAATCATACGCTCTCAACACCGGCGCATTCAGTATATCGCGCACCGTTAAGCTTGCTGTGATATGACTCCCCAGTTTCTTCGACACTTTAAAGTCGAGCAAGTGGCGAGGCAACTCATACACATCGGCCCACCCTTTAAACGCTCCTGTAATGACCAAGCGCTCACCTTGCACGTTGTAACTGAGTGTAGCTGTTAGCCCTAAAGAGTCGGACTTATACGAAAGCATGGCGTTCACCAGATAAGGCGCCTGTCCAAACATGGGGCGATTAATGGTATCAATAGGAGTGTAGAATTTCTTACCGTCAACAATACTAAAATCTTTCCGCACAAACTGCGATTCAGACTTTACCAACGTGACGTTACCACGAAACTCAAAATACTTTCCAATGTCTTTTTTTCCTTCTAACTCCATACCTATTACACTCGACTCAGGTACGTTTTCCCAGGTAATACCCACATTACCAAAACCCATTTCGATATGATTGGTAAAATCCTTGTAAAACAAACTCGCAGAGAGATTATCACCGTTCTTAAAATAGGTTTCAGCACGGAAGTCATAGTTCGTAATCTCCACAATTTTCAAATCAGAGTTACCATAAATAAACTGACGGAATTCGTTATCGAGTATCGCTGCGTCGTTTAGCTCGCGAATGCTCGGGCGAGCCAGCGAACGACTGTAATTTAAGCGCAGATTAACACGCTCAAACTTCTCCGACTCGAGCTTGTAGATGAGACTGCCGCTTGGCAAGAAATCCCACTCATTGATATCGACCGCGTTTACATTGGGGAAATTCGCAACGTTTGCACGTCGCGGATCATCGCGCACATAGCCCTCGCGGTAGAACTTATCTACGTCGGTGAAAATGGAAGTATGTTCTGCCCTTGCACCACCGGAGAACTTCAACGACGGTGTCAAATCCCAGGTAACCATTGCAAACGCAGCATCCACTCGGCTGCGACCAAAGCTGTGGTTGCGGTCTTCATCCAGTGAAATGTAATAGAAGTCGATCAGACTGTCGGTCATCGTGAAACGATCCAACATGTAACCATCAATATCCGTTGACTGCAGTGTTGGAACAGCGCCATTGCCAAGCATTACACGATACTCTTCATTGTCGATTTTACGGTAATTGTAGAGAGTAGCGCCACCAATTTTAAGCTTGTTTGATTCTCCTCCGGGTTTTTTGCTGAGCGGAATTTCAGCGCTTATACGCGCATCCAACAAGTTCTCATCCAGGTAGCGGTAAAACCTGCGAATACCATCTCCAACGGTTGGATAAAAGCCTATGCTGCCGGGGTCTTGACGGAAGAACGTATACTCGGTTGTTCGAAAATCGGGTGCAACAGAAGAGCCGTCTGTATAGGAAGCCGAACTTTCAATTTTGACCTTTTTAGCAGGTATGTAATGGCTCGATGAAAACTGATAAATGAGTTGCTTGCGTTGTTCGTAGAAGATGTTTCTTCTGGCTGTTAATTCATCATCTAGAATAATCCCATCTTCCACTCGAGGCACATTGGTAAAAGCCGCAACGTCGTTATTACCTATAATATTCGGCATAAACAACAGAGAGATTTTGTTGTTGTCGTTGAGCTTGTAGGCCAGGTTCAAAAGTCCGCTCCATGAATGGGTTTCGCGACTCATCAAGGTTTGATCGGAGGTTTCAACGCGATAGCCCTGTTCTTCATTCAGAATACGCTGCGAGATTCCGTCCGGGTCATATCGGTAACTGTTACCGTATCGAATACCTACAAAAAATCCGAGCGGTCTGCCGAAGAGTGTGCCCTGATCACCAAAGCTTGCATTTTGTGAAAACGACAATGGAGCCTTCCTGAACTTCGTGGTCCAGTTATTTGAAAACCCATTGTTGTAATCGGTGTTATTCGGATTTATCGCACGATAGGCCTGTGGCTTGTAGTTGGAGTTGTATGAAGCCAACGCCTCCTGGTAAGCAGTTTGATCATTCACCAACGCTGCCGGCAACAAACCAAGTTGCACAAGCCCCATTCGGAAGTAGGTATCGGCCAACGCATTCCCATCATTCCAGCCGTTAATACCCATCGAATTGTAATAATCACCCAACCCCAGTGCCACCATTTGCTGGTAGGTTGAAGGAGTCAAATTAGGAGCCGTTATATCGTTGCCCGTGCGTGTGCGCAAACCATTGTCGTAGCCCAGCCAATCCGTTGTGCTGCGTTCTGAAGTAACAAAATCCTGAAAAGTGAACTGCGGATTGTATCCAAACTGGCTCTCAATGTTTACCGTGAGCTGCTCCGGATAATCTTTGGTTTCAACCGATATATATGCACCCGACCAATCTCCGGGCAAATCGGGACTCGCTGTTTTGGTGATTACGATATTATCAACCAGACTGGAGGGAAATATATCGAGCTTGATGTTGTTCGTGAGTGGATCGAGCGTTGGGATGCGGCTTCCATTGAGCATCGTCTTCACATAACGGTCGCCAATACCGCGCACTGTAATAAGTCCACCGCTTGTTGAAACACCCGACACCCTCGCAACCGCATTTAACACGTTGCTATCGCCTGTCTTTTTAATGGTCGCAGAAGAGATGTAATCCAACGAAGTCGTGGAGTTCATCTTGATTTTTTCCATGTACGTATCCGCTGAGCGCACAGCCTTCGCTTCAATCTTAACCTCGTTGCTGAGGAGCGATTTTTCGTAGATGGTAAATTCCTTATTGATAATCTGACCTCCGCTTGTGGTTATCGTTTCAATGATTTCCTCATAACCCAACAAGCTGAACTTAAAAATGTGAGCCTTTGAATCGGGAATGGAAATCGAAAACAAACCGTCAAAATCGGTTTGTCCTATGATCTTGTAATCGTTGGTGTCTACAACGATAACACCGAACATCGGTTCACCCTGGATATCCGAAACTCGACCGGTGAATTTCCCTTGAGCATAGACTGCAGAGCTTGAAAGGACTATAACAAGTGCTATGACAAACGCATAAAATGAGCAACGTGCATTCATGTTTCGATGGATCTGCAATGGTTATGACTT
>CALQJP020000119.1 GCA_943330925.2 Chryseobacterium gleum | reverse complement strand
TTCGCCCGGATCAAATGTATACGCGTTCCGATCCAGGTCGGCATGCATAGCGACCCCTCCAGTGAGCTCCCGTTTTTCGAGGTATACATCACCATCACTGCTCACATTTTCAACGAATAAATCGAGCGTAACCTCTACATCCATATTTCTCGCAGAAAAATTACCGCTACCGGAGGCCTGAATGGCAAGCACATCCAACTTGAAGTTTGCGGGTATGTCGTTGTAAACAACACGCGTATCCGTTAAAGAAATTTCTTCCAGTTCAATTTCGAAGTTGGAAGTGTCGTTTGCTGCCGCCTTCCAGACCTCCCAGTTGTTGTTACCCTGAGCATCGACACCCAGATAGAGCGTACCTCCGGTGATATCGACCTCATCCACGCGATAGGAACCGCGAAAAACATCCCATAAATTAAACTTGAGATAAATAGCTTGAGCGTGCAGGAGCGTATCGGGCTTATCACCTCGTTCCTCCACAAAAACATCATTCAATTCGACAGAAGCATTTGGAAACGTCTTCCAAAAAGCAAGACCCACATCACCTACTTCGAATTTTGTTTCTACCTGTGTTTTCAGCTTCTGTACTGCATAGGTTCCGATTTCATCTTCATAGAACCGAAGGACAATGAATATGGCGAGGGAAAGCAGAAGGAATATCCCCAGCAAAATCCAACCTATTCGCTTGACGTGTTTCAAAGTATCGCTGTATTGAGATAAGTGAAGGTATAACCATGCCTACCCTTGAATATTTCACGAAATCGAATATTCTCACAGGCCGATGTTAACTGACGGAGCCCCGGTTCATCATCGCGTTACCTGCGAAGCGACGCACAAGTGTGCGCACGAGCAAGGATGAAAAGAGGGCGCCTACCACGATCACGGTTGTGAGAATGCCGGCAACATCTCCGAAATCGACTTTAACGGGATAGCTTTCTACAGCACCGCCGGTCATTTCTATAAGGCCGTAATGTTGTTGAGCAAAACACAACGCAAGGCCCACCAAGGCGCCCAGACCAGCGCCAATAACATTTATGAGCACTCCTTCATAGATGAAAATCCGTTGAATACCGCGCGTATCGATGCCCATTGAGTTCAGCGTAAAAATGTCGCGTTTCTTCTCAATAACAAGCATGGTCAATGACGCGATGATATTGAAACACGCGATTAGAAAAATGAACAGCAAAATCAAGAACGTAGCCCATTTCTCGCTTGCATTGGTTTTATAGATGAGGGCATTCTTTTCTTCACGCGTCATGATGCGCACGGCATCACCGAATTGCTGCTGCAGCAACGGCGCTATCTTTTTGGGGTCTGATTGCTCAGAGGTAAAAACATCGACACTTGAAACGACATCGTTCATTCCGAAGAGTGTGCGCGCAAAACTGAGCGGCACCAAAACGTATTTCGCATCGAGCTCGGCATTGATAGCAAACACGCCGCTCACTGCTACATGCTCCTGATTGAATGCCTCTTCCTTGAACTCTGAAATGCGTCGACCACGAATTGGCGCAGCTATTTCCATGATGGTAGGCGCATATTCGCGCAGCGGCATATCGAGCTCCATTTGAATGCCCGAGCCCACAACAGCCAAGGGCATACTATCCAACTCCAGTAAATACTCGCCGTCCACAATTGCCGTATCGATGGGAGAAAAATCGGCATAATTGGACTCTACACCCTTCACGGTTGCAATAGCGTAACTGTTTTCGTGAGAGAGACGAACATCTTCTTCGATTACCCTGCTGAAACCAATGATGCCATCGATGCCAAGAATGCCATCGGCATTGATCAATGAATCCGGAATAACTTTTCCTTCCACCGGCACGACGGTGAGTGGTGCGTCAACATTGGAAAATATAGCCTTGACCAATTCATCTATTCCGTTGAATGCACTCATCACCACAATCATAGCAGCCGTAATGAACGCCACTACCACCATGGAAATTCCCGAAATAAAATTGATAATACCCTTAGACTTTCTGGCAAACAAATGCCTGCGCGCTATGTAGAAACCAACATTCACGATTACCCCTTCTTGAGCAAGCGGTCAATTTCCTCAAAATAATCCAATGAGTCGTCGACAAAGAAACTGAGCTCCGGAATTTTGCGAAGTTGCTTACCCACCTGGTCTGCCAGGAGCTTGCGCATGTGTCCCTTTTTCTCTTGGGCCAACTCAATTCCGCGTTGCTTTTTATCGGTTGGAAAAAAGCTCAGGTACGCTTTAGCAACGCCCAAATCGGGCGACACACGCACTTGCGTAACCGTTATCATCATACCTTCAAACATGGTGTGCATGTTTTGCTGAAACAAGGTTGAAAGCTCGCGCTTGAGCAAGGCTGATACTTTATCCAAACGAACACTCGACATAGTACAAAAATACCACACACAAGAACAATCGGAATGTATTCTTCCAAAATCTCCATTTCCGTGTTTGTTTTGCTGCATGAAACAATGGATAATACGTCGCGGGCAACCCCACGATGTGCCGCAGGTAATGCAGCTCGTGAGGGAGCTTGCCGAATATGAACGGGCACCTCAAGAAGTCACCAATACGGAAAGCGAAATGTTGAGGGATGGTTTTGGAGACAACCCGGTGTTCGGCCTTTTTGTGGCCGAGATGAACGGAGAGGTCGTTGGCATTGCTCTTCATTATGTGCGCTATTCTACCTGGAAGGGCAGAATGCTTTACCTGGAAGACATCGTGGTGAAAGAAGCGCTGCGCGGGCAAGGCATTGGGGCCGAGCTATTCGAGGCGTGCCTGAAACTTTGCATTGAAAAAAACTACGCAGGAATGACCTGGCAAGTGCTTGATTGGAATAAGCCTGCCCTGAATTTCTACCGCAAATACAGCGCAATGCTCGACCCCGAGTGGACCAATGGCAAGATGCTTCTGGCCGATATCCGAAAAATGAACTTGGCGTAATTCGAATACATTCGCAACCGACAATACGTTTTCTTGCATGATAAAGGTTTTCAAATTTGGGGGCGCCAGCGTTAAAGACAGTGCCGCGGTTCGCAATATGTGCGACATCGTGCGCTCGTTCTGCAACGATTCGCTTGTTGTGGTGGTTAGCGCCATGGGAAAAACAACCAACGCCATTGAACGTATTCACGCTGCGCGATTCCGAGGTGAACCTTATCAAGTAGAATTGGAAGAACTCACCCGCTACCACGAGCAGATGGTAGAAGAGTTGTTTGGCGATGACACATCCGGTAGCGATGCACTCAGAGCGCAGCTTGAAGCCTTTACGAAGGTTTTAACCGCACCGGGCTCCGGCAATTTCGATCAGGATTATGATTCGCTCATTGGATTTGGTGAGTTGATTTCTACCGCAATCGTTCAAGCGTATATGTCCTTTCAAGAAATATCATCCGTATGGTTCGACGCACGCCACATCATCATTACCGACAGCCGCTACCGCGATGCCCGTGTGAATTGGGAGATGAGCGCCAGCCGCATACTTCCAGTTGAAAAAGCATTGTCCGAAAAGAGGGTTTGCGTTATCCAGGGATTCATTGGAAGCAGCACCGACGGGCATTCAACTTCGCTTGGAAGAGAAGGCTCCGACTTCACCGCATCGATCATGGCCTATTTGCTGAACGCATCGGATGTTACTATCTGGAAGGACGTGCCCGGGATGCTCAATGCAGACCCCAAGAAATTTCAAGACACCGTTAAGCTCAACCGTATCTCGTTTAAAGAAGCCATTGAACTGGCCTATTACGGGGCGAGTGTTATTCATCCGAAAACCATCAAGCCGCTTCAGAACAAGGGGATTCCGCTGCACATTAAGTCATTCCTGAATCCCTCCGCTAGTGGTTCAACAATTCAAGAGGGCACTGAGAACGACCATCTAATTCCGAGTTACATCGTAAAAGACAATCAGACTCTCTTGTCGATTGCAACTCGTGATTTCAGCTTTATTGTCGAAGACAATCTAAAAGAAATTTTCGGAGTACTTTCAGAGCTTGGGATACGTATCCACTTAATGGAAAATTCTGCTATTAGTTTTTCCATCGTAATTGATACAGACACTCGCAAACAGGAAATGCTACTTGATAAACTGAAAGTTAAATATTCGGTAAAATACAACGAAAGGCTAAGCTTAGTAACGGTTCGCCATGGAAGTGAAGATTCACACAAGAGCCTTATAAAAAACGGAGTTATACTTATTGAGCAACGTTCACGACACACCCTTCGTTTCGTTCTTAAAAAAGAAAAAGACTAATGGGCAAGCTACTACTTACGGGCGTTTTTTTACTTGCTGGCAAATGTTTGTTGTCTCAAACACTGGAAACGAAAATTGCTTCAACGAGTGCGCAAATCGCTTCGCTGAAAGCCGCACACGATAGCCTTTCGGGCGCGCTCGAGGAGCTGAAATTTCAATCGATGCGTCATCAACTGGCTCAAGTGGGCTTGCCCGAAACAGCCTCATGCGACGAAGTAATTTATCACACCGCCTATTCCCTTGTGTATGACGAATCGCACGAGCAAGCCAAATGGGTTGCTCACATGATACTGCCCGAAGTAGCAACGGGCACTGAAGGCCGCACCAACGACTTTCGGCCCGATCCGCTCATCAAAACAGGATCGGCAGTGGACGAAGATTATGCGCGTAAAACAAAAACAGCCGAAGGAAAAACCAAGGCTGAGGGGTTTGGTTTCGACCGCGGCCACCTTGCACCCTCAGCCGACTTTCGATATTCCAAAAAAGCGCTTTCTGAAAGTTATTATTACAGCAATATGTCGCCACAAACTCCCGGCCTGAACCGCGGGCGCTGGGCCGATTTGGAAGATGCCATGCGAAGTGCTTGCGTGAGACACGGTTCACCCTTGTTTGTGACCACCGGAGGCGTGCTATCGACCGACCTGAAAAAACTAGAATTAGGCACCAACAAAGTGAGTATTCCGAACTACTACTACAAAGTTGTTTTGGATCTGGAGCACAACGAAGCCATTGGCTTCATCATGCCAAATAGCAAGTGTGAATTTGCATTGCCGCATTATGTGTGCACGATCGACAGCATTGAAAAAGTAACCGGTCTCAACTTCTTTCACAAGCTGAGCGACGACGCTGAGGAGCAATTGGAGTCAACCATTCACCTGCAGCATTGGTTGGCAGACAAACAACATACGGCCGATGTTGAACCGATTGATGCCACAAAACTTCCGCGCAACACCTTCAACACGCAACAAGCGGCGCTATACGCCGGTAAACGCGATGAAATAACCGTATGCGGAAAAGTGGTTAGCTCCAAGTTGTCGTCGAAAGGCAACATCTTTCTGAACCTCGACAAGATGTTTCCGAACCACATTTTCACCGTAACTATTTTCAATCAGAGCGTGCCCAATTTCAGTTATCAACCCCATGAATTTCTGAAAGAAAAAACCATTTGTGTAACCGGCATTGTCACGAAAGACGCGAACGGTGTGCCCGGCATTATTGTAGAAAACGAATCGGCTATTGAAATAGCGGAAGAATAGGTATCAGGAAATTCTAAGCAGGTCGCTCACCCGCTCACCCGGCTGTAAATGGTAGGCATGCAAACCGGCTTTAAGCGCGCCCTCAACATGCTGTTTGCTGTCATCAATAAAGAGAGTTTCTGAGGGTGTCAAGCCATTCCAGGCGCATACTTCGAGGAAAGTTTCCGGATGCGGCTTTTTAAGGCCAATCGCATTCGAATAGTAGATCTTTTCGAACGCCTCACGAAACACACGCACATCCATGCTATCCGCAATCATCTGCTCAAATTCCGCAACGTGAATTGCATTTGTATTGCTCAACAAAAACGTTCGTATGCCCGACTTACGCAGCGCATGCACAAACTCCACCTCCTGTGGCAAAATGTGCAAGAGGATAACATTCCAGGCGTGAGTCACTTGCTCGCGAGTGGCATGAGGTACGTGTTGATGGAGAAAATCAAGGAATTCATCATTGGCTACCTTACCGGTTTCCAATAAATCGAACATCGGGTTTTGTGCTGCTTGGGTATATAAATCACGAAAACCGGCAAACCCCAAATCATCGAATGCTTGTGCAGGCAAATCGTAATCGATTTCAAACAACACACCGCCAAAATCAAAAATGATGTTTTGAATGCCGTCGAGGGAAATCATTGCACTCATTGGTTGGTGCGTATCCAGGCCTTGGCTCCGGATGCTTGCACTTTTGTTTTTACAGCCTCTGCATCTTCGCGTCGACTGAAATGACCGTACGCAACCAGATGAAGATTATCGCGCATTCCTGCGAATTGAGCATCGTAACCCTGAGCGCGAAGCTGGTCGATTAAACGCTGACCATTTTCTTTCACCTGAAAGGCACCGCCAATAAGCGTATAAGCCGACGTGCTGTTCGAAACGGTCTTATCCGCCTTTGGTTCAGCAACCTTAGTTGTCTGAACGACCGTGGCGGGCTCTGATTTTTCTTCGACCGGCGCAATGCTTTCCTGAGAATAAACGCGCTCCTTGAGCTCAATGCCCTCTGGGTCCACAACGCCATTGACAAAATCAACCGGCATCGATTCAGCGTTGTTCAGCAAGTAGTCGTAATTCGGCATGGAAAACGTCATGGGCAAATCCCAGGATGACTCCACAGGCGCGTAGGCCGATTCTTTGCGTGGCTCACTAAACGGATTCATTGAGGCGAAACTCATTTCGTCGTGTTTCCCAACGCGGCTTCCCAACACCCATGAACCGGCCAAAAGCGCCGGCAACAAAATGGCAGCAGCCACTTTCCAACGGCGTGTATTTGCACCATTCATCGGTATTATCTTGGAGGAATCCGGATTTGTCATTCCACCAACAAGTTTAAGCTGAATCGGTTTCAAACCGTATGACGACATGAGAAAATTCTCCTGCTCCTCGGGGATAAACTGCACCTGACCGAAACGATCCTTGTAAAACACACCGATGCGATCAATCGAAAATCTGCCATCAGCAGCCAGCATCTGCTGGTATTCTGCGATGGTTTGCGCAACCAAAGTCGCCGCGTCCTTATAGCTCATGCCCAAGGCAGCAGAAACGTAATTGGTGAGCAATCCATCATTGTATTTAAGGCTCGGATTGAACCCAATCGATTTCGATGGAGGTTGAATAACATGCGAAATGACATTCAATCTGGCCGAGCGATAGTTGGCTACCATTCCGCCGAATTCAGGCAGAATAACGCAATCGTGATCGTAGAGCAGGTCGGTAATGAACGGGTCTAAACGCATGACGCAAATATAGAACATCCTT
>CALQJP020000118.1 GCA_943330925.2 Chryseobacterium gleum | reverse complement strand
GTTGGCCGAAACACGATACACTGAGTATGGAACAGCAACTGTTGCCGATGGTAAAGCGTTGCGCACACTGAAGTATCCT
The DNA here is from genome assembly GCA_943330925.2 of Chryseobacterium gleum. Classification (GTDB taxonomy): domain Bacteria; phylum Bacteroidota; class Bacteroidia; order Flavobacteriales_D; family Sanyastnellaceae; genus JAIBBG01. The sequence goes on along the minus strand of CALQJP020000118.1, from coordinate 7,159 downwards.
TCGAAGTTCAAGCAGTCGGCTGGTCCGCAAATGATGGACTTTAGCTTCACCGAAATGCGCATCAACCCCAAGTTGAGCGACAAAGATTTTATTGTTGAATAATGCGCTTCGGAAGGGTGCGAATCTATTCATTGTGTATGGTTTTCTTTACTTGCTGCTGGTGCCTCGAAGCATTAGCGGCAAGTAAAGATTCTACGGGTGTGCGTGCTTCTAAAGATTTGGGATTGTATATCGGCGGAGCCTATTCGTTGGTTCAGATGGAAGCATCTTCCTATTTCGTAGGAAGCTTCGTTGGTACTCCGGAATTGAAAAATGCTCCCGGAATTTTCGGAGGCTTTTGCTATAATTTTTATGCGGGCAAGCGTTCAATCATACGCCCTGCAATCGAGGCTGTATTTATACCAACCACGATTGCTTATCAAACGGAGATTAACTATAAACGTGAACAACGTGTGTTCCCGGGTACTTTCGAGTTTCCTATTTCTTGGATTTATTCCGGCTACCGCACGAAAGCGTTTCCAAGGCCTAAGGCAAAGCCCGAATTTGGTTTAAGTCTGCGTCCTGTGCTTACAGTAAAGGCGCTAAACGATGCACAACCAGTAATGCGAACATCTAACTTGAATACGGATGTGTTTGTGGGTTTTCCGTTCGCTAACGACAAAAGTGTTATGCGATTGGAAGTGTTCTATTCACATGGCTGGTACAATCTCATTGGTGAGGATTCGAGTTATCAGACCTACGCAATCCAGAAACTCGTGCGCAACACAGCCGGTATCCGCCTTATTTTCCATTAGAATGTCTTCAGCGCCTGGTACACCTTATGAACCGGCAGTCCCATCACATTGAAATAAGAACCCTCGAGGCGATCGATGCCCACCAAACCAATCCAGTCCTGGGCTCCATAGGAACCGGCTTTATCATAGGGTGAATAGTTGTCTACGTAGTGCTCAATTTCTGAATCTGTGAGTTGGCTGAAGTGAACACGTGTTTGATCCCAGATTAACTCTGTTTTTTCAACCGTTGCGATGGAAACGCCGGTATATACCTCGTGAGTATTCCCATTCAGCAGGCCAATCATCTCAATGGCTTCTGCACGATCACTAGGTTTGTTCAATACCCGCCCATCTATCCAAACAATGGTGTCGGCTGTAATGAGTATGTCACCATCCGATAGTTCGCTTCGGAAGGCTTCCGCTTTTTTTGCGGCTAGGAAAAGTGGAATGGCCTCGCGTTCAAGATGAGAAGGATAGTCTTCGTTCACATCTTTGGTCCAAATTTCAAAAGACAATCCAAGGCCCTCGAGCAATTGCTGCCTTCTCGGGCTCTTTGAGGCCAGCTTGATGCGTTTGTTAATCAGATTTTCGAACATGTTCCGAATGTCCATCGATTTCCGCCCCACTTGCACCGGAGGTCATTGCAATTTCTCCACAACCTTTCCATAGTAACAAGCGCGCGCGATTTGCTGCTGTAATTTCGCAGCATGCACCAATCGATTATCATTCTTGATTTTGGCTCACAGGTTACTCAACTCATAGCGCGTCGAGTGCGTGAGCTCAATATCTACTGCGAGATTTACCCATGGAATAAGGTACCCCAATTGACAGATTCTGTTCGTGGGGTTATCCTTTCGGGAAGTCCATTTTCGGTTCATCAGGAAGGTGCGCCCATGCCCGATTTATCTGCCATTTTGGGTAGGTTTCCGGTGTTGGGGATTTGCTACGGTGCGCAATTATTGGCAAGACAGAATGGGGGAGAAGTGGTGCGCTCAACTCATCGCGAGTATGGAAGAGCCCATTTGGTTTCGCGCGAGAATGATTCTGTATTGATGAAAGACATTGCCTCCGACTCCCAGGTATGGATGTCGCACGGCGATACCATTTTGGATGCCGGACCCAACGCACGCATCATTTGCTCAACCGCCGATGTAAAAGTTGCCGGTTACGAGCGTACCGATATGAAGGCATATGGTGTGCAGTTTCACCCCGAGGTGTATCATAGCCTGGATGGTACACAGCTGCTGCGCAATTTCGTGGTAGACGTTTGCGGGTGCGCTCAAGACTGGACACCCATTTCATTTGTCGATGAAACCGTTGCAGAACTCAAGTCGAAATTGGGCAACGATGTAGTTATTTTGGGACTAAGCGGAGGTGTAGATTCAACCGTAGCTGCTGTGCTCATACAACGTGCTATTGGAAGTAACCTGCATTGCATTTTTGTCGACAATGGGTTGCTTCGTAAAAATGAGTTTCAGGATGTTTTGGATAGCTACAAAGACCTCGGCTTGAATGTAACCGGCGTCGATGCCTCTGCGCGCTTCTATGCTGCTTTGGCTGGTGTTTCGGATCCGGAGTTGAAACGAAAGGCAATCGGAAAGGCGTTTATTGAAGTGTTTGATGAGGAGTCTAAAAAACATGAAAGCGCCCGTTGGCTTGGTCAAGGTACCATTTATCCGGATGTAATTGAATCGGTATCGCATAGCGGTGGCCCATCTCAGACGATCAAGAGTCATCACAATGTAGGTGGACTGCCCGATTATATGAAGCTGCAAGTGGTTGAGCCCTTGCGTTTGCTGTTCAAAGATGAAGTGCGCAGAGTGGGAAGAGCACTGGAAATTCCTTCCTTCATTTTGGAGCGACATCCTTTCCCCGGTCCGGGATTGGGTATTCGCATCTTGGGCGACATCACCCCCGACAAGGTTCAGCTGTTGCAGGAGGCCGACCATATATGGACTCAGTCGCTTAAGGAGCACGGCCTATACAATGAGGTTTGGCAGGCCGGCGCAATTTTATTGCCCGTATACAGCGTGGGAGTAATGGGCGATGAACGCACCTACGAACGCACTGTTGCATTGCGTGCAGTAACCAGCACCGATGGTATGACGGCCGATTGGTCGCGTTTGCCACATGATTTTCTGGCCAAGGTTTCCAATGATATCATCAACCGCGTAAAGGGTGTCAATAGGGTGGTCTACGATATTAGCTCCAAGCCTCCGGCAACCATCGAGTGGGAATAGGGTTTCTTCCGGGCCTTTTCCGATATTTGCCCCATTATTGCTTCTAAGCGCTCCATGAAAATCATTTTCGTTGTTTTTAGTATTTGTTTGTGCCTCATCGGATGGTCACAACCCGGGGCCGTTTCGGGAGCATTCACGGAGCATACCGTAGAGGCAGGCCAAACGCTCTACTCGATTTCTAAAAAGTATAATCTCACCATTGATGAGCTTGTTTCACAGAATCCGGGTGTTGACACAGGACTGAGGGTAGGTCAAAAACTACGGATACCTCTAGCTGTTGCGGCTCAAACAAGCAAAGGGCTTTACCAGGTAAAAGCAGGTGATACCTTCTACGGGATTTCTCGCAGTTATGGAATTACGGTCGATGAGCTGAAGGCGCTCAATAATGGGATGCCCGCAGGGTTGATACCCGGTGATTCTATTGTTGTTCCCGGTGAAAAATCCACTATACCAGTAACTACTGATGTGGTTGCTCCCCAAACCGACAACATCTATGATATCGTTGTGATGTTGCCATTCTACACGACATCCAAAGATTCTTTGCTCTCGCGTGATATACGTTTGCGAGAGGCGGCCGTTCATATGTATAGAGGCATCCTGGCCGCTGCAGATTCATTGGAAGCCAATGGTTTTCGTGCACGAATTCGAGTTGTCGATGTGTTGGATAACAAATCAACCATTCATTCCATTTTGAAGAAGAAGGAAATGAATGGTGTCGACTTGGTAATTGGTCCGCTTTTCAAAGATGTTGCACCCGAGGTCGCGGCCTGGTGCGCAGCCAACGGAGCACATATGGTAGTGCCTGTGCAACAACCCAACCGCGTGTTGCTCAACGCCCCTGCAATGAGCAAGGCCGTGGCGGGTTCCGTTACGCAATGGATGTCGATTGCACGATATGCTCACAAAAACTTCGGGAAGGAAAATGTGGTGCTCGTCGATTCGAAAATTTTGGATGATCGAAAATTGGTGGAATCCTTCAAAGAGGAGTGGGTGAAACTAACACGGGATAGCCTCCGAAAGGTCGTTGTGTGTGATGACTTGAATAATCTGAAACTAGCTCAACTGTTGCCTGCAGGAAAATGCATGGTGGCAGTGCCCTCCAACGATAAAAAAGTGATTGCAGCGGTTTTTAAGGCCTTGGGAACTCGCACGGATGTCGATGTTGTTGGCACAGAGTCTTGGGACGACATGGACGCAATCAACACGGAATTGCGCAATAAGTTTCACGTAACATTCCCGAAGGAAAAATTTGCCGACGCAAGCAATGATGCTGTACGGCGCTGGCAGGAGAATTACAGGAAGAAGTTCAAGTCCGAACCCATCGATTTTTCATACACGGGTTACGATGTAGCCTTGTACTTCGGCAGCGCGCTTATGCAATATGGTCCGGAATTTCCGGAGCATTGGAAGGAAGTAAGGGCGAACACGATTGCAGGCAGCTACGATTTTTTCAGAACAGCCTCGGGAAGCGGTTTTGAGAATTCTTCGGTGAACCTTATCCGCACGGAGAACTATCAGCTTATTCGCGTCAATTGATTTCAATTCGATGACAATTTGAGGTCGCTCTAGAAACTAACCTTGTGCCGTTTCAAAACGCATGATATGATTACAAAAAATGAAATTGCGCAGGAGTTTCGCACCATTCAGGATGAGATTTGCGCAGGTTTGGAGTCGGAGGATGGAGGGGCTCTGTTTTCTGAGGATGCCTGGAGCCACACTTCCGGTGGTGGCGGCAGAACACGTGTTCTTATCGGGGGCAACGTATTCGAAAAGGGCGGCGTTAATTTTAGTGCGGTAGAAGGTAGCCTCCCGGCATTCATGAAAGACAAGGTGAACAGCGCTGCAACTTCGTTTTTTGCAACGGGTGTGAGTATTGTGATTCACCCACGTTCACCCATGGTCCCCATCATTCACATGAACATTCGCTATTTCGAAACCGATGCAGGCGATGCGTGGTTTGGTGGCGGAATAGACCTCACTCCTATTTATGTGAATGATGAGCAAGCTCGCTATTTCCATGCCTGCATGAAGGAAGTCTGTGATCAATATAACACGGAGTTTTATCCCAAATTCAAGAAGTGGGCTGACGATTATTTCTTTATTACGCATCGCAATGAAACGAGAGGAATAGGCGGTATTTTTTTCGATTACTTGCGGGCTGATGCTTCCATGACGAAGGATGATTTGTTTCATTTTGTAGCTGCAGTGGGCAGAACCTTTTTGAAGGCTTACATTCCGATTGTTTCAGCCAATAAGGCACTTGATTTTTCTCCATCCAATAAGAACTGGCAGTTGATACGCAGGGGCCGTTACGTGGAGTTCAATTTGGTGTACGACAGAGGAACTCGTTTTGGATTGGAAACAGGAGGGAGAATAGAGTCGATACTCATGAGTCTGCCGGAGCATGCTTCGTGGCAATACAATCACACGCCTGATGAAGATTCTGAAGAGCACAGAACATTGATGAAGTTGAAGAAGGACGTTGATTGGCTGCCGGCAACAAGTGTGTGAATAAGGTATTTATAAGAAACGAAAAAGGGCCCTGAGGCCCTTTTTGATTTTTGCATTGAAAGAATTTAGATTCGATTGTCGACCTCTTCAACGCCCGGGAATTTCGCTTTGTTGAAGATGAATTCGCCATCGCCAATCTCCGTGCTTGTTTTGAAGTTCTTCAATTTGTATGTCATCGTTGCGTTGTCGCGTGTCTTGATCTCAACCTTGGTAACCTCCATTTTGGCCTTATCAATATTGAGAATAACGGTGTGATAGGCTTTGCTCTTGGCGTCGTTCGGGTAAAGAGCAATTTGGTAGCAGCCAACGCCGTCGACGGTTGCGCTGGCGTTTTTCATTTCATGCTTGAAGTTCTTTTCCCAAATGGTAAACATTTCAGACGGATCGAAGCCGCCATCTTTCACATCGGCTAAGTTGTCGATGGTTACTTCGTTGTTGTCTTTATTGTAATTCCAAACCGTCTTGCCATCGCACCAAATCTGATAGCTGCTCATCGAAACGTAGTATTTCGACCCCTTCACCTTCACATTGCCATTGAGCGTTTGATTGGTAGATGTTTTGGGGTTGTTGAGTGTGTAAGTAAAATCAGCGGTGATGGTTTTGAAGGTCTTGGCTTTGGCTGAAAGTTTATCGAGGATGTCTTTCGAGGTTTGCGCCTGTGTGCTTGTTGTGCCGACAATCATTACTGCCAGCACCATAAAAAGAAGTTGTTTCATGAAATAAATTTTAATCGTTCGAAGAGCGCGATTTCAAGAATTGGTCCAAAGAGATGTCATCGGCAATAAGTACCTTCCTGGCTTTACCTCCTTCAAAAGGTCCAATTATACCTGCTGCCTCCAATTGGTCAATCAATCTTCCGGCGCGGTTATAACCCAGTTTCAGTTTTCTTTGCAACATCGAGGCGCTTCCCTGCTGGGTCATTACCACGATGCGAGCTGCATCTTCAAATAATTCATCTCGGTCTTCGGCGTCAAAATTACCCATTTCCAACTGATTTTCATCCACAACTTCCGGCAACAAGAAGGCTGTCGGGTAGGCTTGTTGATTTCCGATATAGTCTGTTATCTCTTCTACTTCAGGCGTGTCAACGAATCCACACTGCAAACGAATGAGGTCGTTGCCGTTAGAATATAGCATGTCGCCTCGGCCAATGAGTTGCTCCGCTCCTCCTGTATCCAGGATGGTACGCGAATCAATTTTGGAAGTAACTCGGAAGGCTATACGGGCGGGGAAGTTGGCCTTGATGGTACCCGTAATGATGTTTACCGATGGTCGTTGGGTTGCAATGATGAGGTGAATGCCAATGGCACGGGCCAATTGCGCCAATCGGGCTATGGGCGTTTCGACTTCCCTGCCCGCTGTCATGATGAGATCTGCAAATTCATCTACAACCAAAACGATGTAGGGGAGGAAGCGATGCCCGTTTTCCGGGTTCAGTCGGCGCGCGACGAACTTTCCGTTGTATTCCTTGATGTTTCGGCATCCTGCTGTTTTCAGCAACTCATAGCGGTTGTCCATTTCGATGCACAACGACTGCAGTGTGCGAACCACTTTCTGAACGTCCGTTATAATTGCATCGGCCTCATTGGGAAGTTTGGCCAAAAAGTGACGCTCGATTTTATTGAATAGCGTGAG
>CALQJP020000117.1 GCA_943330925.2 Chryseobacterium gleum | reverse complement strand
GTCTGAGCTCCTGTTAGGCTGGGCTGTTCAGGCATGTTGGTGGAAAAAGGAGGTGGCGGCAGTTTTATTTCCGTAACGATTCTCTGTAGCAAAGGCAATTCAGAATTTGTGTTGCGGGCACTAAAGACTTCTACCAGTTGCCCCGGCGTTACAAAGCCACCAAATACCGGCTCACCGGTTTCAAACTTGGTGAGTAGATAATTCTGCGCGGTTAAAGTGGACGACTTGTCGCACGCGATAAACGAAGGCTGTGTGAGATTTCTGGCTGCATCCGTGAACTCCATGAGAAGATTCCACTGTCCTTCCTTCATAGGCACTACCATAGAACCCAACAACCAACCTTGCTTGTCTTTAGCACCTTCATGAAGCACAATAGACAAGGTATCCTGTGCCATTCCATTCAAATCGCTAATAGTAGCCTTAACCCGTAAGTTGAGCATAAAAGGCGTATTCGCAGCCATACGCGTATAGAGGAGTTCACCGGAGAAAACCCTGAAGTGCACCGTGCTCGAATCATTGGCGTGGTGATATACAAGATACTCCGGGTGCATCTCGCGGCTTTCTAGGTCGTAGAGGTATTGGTACGAACCAGTAGGAACGATAGTGCTTCGCTTGCAGCCGCTGAAAAGAGCGACCACCAGCAAAAAGAGAAAACTAAGATTCTGTTTCACTTTCACTATCATTTTCGTCTTCATATTCAGCCTGCTCAATTTTATCGGTATCCAAAGCCTTACTTGTCTTTGCGCCCAATTTCTTCATTTTCTGCGTTCGAGATATGATGTTTCCCCTTCCCGTCTCCAACTTAGTCATGGCATCATCATACGCCTTATTAGCACCCTTCAGACGATCACCAATTTCTTTCATGTTTCCTAAAAACGCAACGAACTTGTCGTACAGTTTTCCACCTTCTTCAGCAATTGCTTGCACATTACTAATGCGGCGCTCCTGCATCCAAATATTGCTGACTGTGCGCATTGTGGCAAGCAAGGTTGTTGGAGAAACAATGATGATATTGAGATCCCATGCATCGTTGTACAGCTCCTTATCTTGCTGAATAGCGAGTGCAAAAGCCGCCTCGATAGGCGTAAACAAAATCACGAAATCGGGAGTATTCAACCCTTTCGCAGAAGGATAATTCTTCTCGCTAAGCAGTTTTACGTGGCTTCGCACGCTGAGCAGGTGCGCCTTCACAGCGGCTGCGCGTTCCTGGTCGTCGGATGCGGAAACCCAGGCAGTATAGGCCGTAAGCGACACCTTACTATCGATAATCAAATGCTTATCACCGGGAAGGTTTACAATTACATCCGGGCGAATGGTTTTTTCCAAGTCATTGCTCGTGCTGTGTTGCGTGCTGTATTCAATGCCCTCGGTGAGGCCGCTACGTTCCAGGATTCGTTCCAACACCAACTCCCCCCAATTGCCTTGCGACTTCGTGTCGGACTTGAGCGCTTGAGTCAAATTGGACGCATCTTCCGAAAGTTTCGTGCTGTTGTCGTTCAATCGTTTCAACTCCTCCTTCAGACTGTTACGCTCGATGGTTTCCAGGTGATACACATCTTTAATACGCTTTTCGAACTCGGTCAAATTTGTCTGAATTGGACTCAACAACAATTTGATTTGAGCTTCGCTCTGCTGTTGCATATGCTTCGACTTTTCATCGAGAATGTTTTGCGCCAGGTTCTTGAATTGATCACTGAATTGGGTTTGGATTGCCTGCACTTCAGTCTTCACTTCATCCGCTTGCTTTTTTGCAGCAGCCAATTCTGTTTGTGCCGAAGCAAGCTTCGCCGTTAAATCAACCACCTTTTGTTGTTCTTCCTCCAAATCATTGTGAGCCACCTCAAGCTGGCGCTGCAACAGGTCCATAGCAGTTTGATCGCCGGTAATCACTGTGGTTTCTTTTTTTCGAACTAACAACAGGATAATAAGGAGCAGCAGGGCCGACAGAAGTATAATAATGACAATTTGCATAGGGTAAATATAACAAAGAAGAAGCGCTAAGAATGAAGCAAAAACGAGTAGTACGATTGTGGATTTTGCCAATCGTTCCAAGAAAGCATGCGGTGTTGGTTTGATCGTTCCAAGATCATTTTCATGGCCTCGTAATTTCCGGGCCATTCATCCATCGGGCTACAATTCTGCTGCAACGTATCGTGGTTGGATAAATACAAGATTCCGGAATCTTCCGACTTAGTGACCAGTTCCTCCCACTCTACCCTGCTGTGCTTCGCCAACCGGAAAGCCTCGTGATTCAAGTAGCCATTGAAAAATGGACGCATGCGAGCATACTCACTTCCATCACACCACAACAACAGCGGAACGGTTGCTTCTTGACGTAGTTTTTCAATCCAACGCATCAACACCGCATCCGGGATAAAGGATGCAGCATCGAACCGAAAGCCATCGACGCCCACTTTCAACCAAAAGAGCAAAACCTCTTCGCAGGCTTGAACAAGTTCGGGGCTATGGTGATTCAGTTGCGCGACGTCATTCCAAGTCGTATCCGCCGGAGGCGTTGGATTGCCCTCAGCATCGCGCAAAAACCAGTTCGGATTCGCTGACCAACCATGCATCGGGGAAGTATGATTGAGCGGCATGTCGAGCACCACTCGCAAGCCAACCTCTTGACATCTTGCTATCCAATCAGCTGCATCTTCATTTGTTCCAATGGTTTCATGCACAGCGAGATGATTGGTGACGGCGTACGGTGAGGCGCTCAACGATTGATTTATCTTCATCCAAGGCAACACAAACACCGTATTAAAACCAGCCGAAGCAATTGCCTGGGGTAAACTCATTGCACCACGCAGCGTACCATCCGGGCTTGCATGCGGCATGGAAACTTCAAGTATTCGCAGCGGTGTTTTCATTTCAACATAAAAAAAGCCCGCTTGAAGCGGGCCTTCTATTTTTAGAATCGATTAAAGAGGCATGAAAGGGAATTGCTTTCCGGGGAAATGACCGGTAGCACCCAATTGTTCTTCAATGCGCAACAACTGGTTGTACTTAGCAATTCTGTCGCTGCGTGAAGCCGAGCCTGTTTTGATTTGACCTGTGTTCAATGCAACCGCCAAATCAGCGATAGTTGTGTCTTCTGTTTCACCACTGCGGTGACTCATGATGGAAGTGTATGAGTATCGGGTAGCCAACTGCACAGCCTCAATTGTTTCCGTGAGCGAACCAATTTGATTCACCTTCACCAGAATTGAATTTGCAATATCTTCTTCAATACCGCGAGCCAGGCGGCTCACATTGGTTACAAACAAATCGTCGCCGACCAATTGGATATGTCCACCCAATGACTCGGTCATTAACTTCCAACCATCCCAGTCATCTTCAGCGCAACCATCTTCAATCGAAACGATTGGATACTTGTCGCACCAAGCCTTCCAGTATGAAACCATTTCTGCGCTAGTCAATTCCTCTCCTGTACTTTCCAATACATATTTCTTCTTCTCCGCATTGTAGAATTCAGTGCTTGCACAGTCGAGACCAATGCAAACATCGATGCCCGGCTTGTAGCCAGCCGCCTCGATGGCCATCATCACATACTGAAGCGCCTCTTCATTGCTATTCAGGTTTGGAGCGAAGCCACCTTCATCGCCAACATTGGTTGAGAAGCCTTTGCCTTTCAGCACAGATTTCAAATGATGGAACACTTCGGTTCCCATGCGCAATGATTCGCTGAAGGTTTCTGCACCCACAGGCAGAATCATGAATTCTTGTACATCCACCTTATTGTCGGCGTGCGCTCCGCCGTTGATGATATTCATAAGCGGGATTGGAAGCGTGTTGCCACCTATTCCACCCACGTAGCGATAGAGCGGCATGCCCACTGTTTCGGCCGCTGCGCGTGCCGTAGCAAGCGAAACCCCGAGAATAGCATTGGCGCCGAGGATGGCCTTATTCTCAGTTCCATCAAGAGCCGACATCGTGCGATCGATACCGGTTTGATCGAAAACTGATGCACCTACCAGCGCATCGTTGAGCGTACCCACGACATTTTGAACAGCCTTCGTTACACCCTTTCCGAGGTATACCGACTTATCCATATCACGCAATTCAACAGCCTCGTGAATACCGGTGCTTGCGCCGCTAGGCACTGCAGCACGACCTACATGGCCGCTATCGGTATACACTTCTACTTCCACAGTTGGGTTTCCACGCGAATCCAGAATTTGGCGTGCGTGAATCTTAGCAATACTTGACATACTTTCTTTTGGTTATTTAATCGTTTTACTTGAGAGATGGAAGCCCGGCTGTCATTGAGGCGTTCTTCTGCTCAGTTAACTGCGGCAATCTTTTTACCGCTTGCAATATTCGCTATAAATTGGTCAAACAGGTAACGAGAATCATGTGGACCTGCACTTGCTTCCGGGTGGTATTGCACCGAGAAGACCGGGCGCTTCGTTAAGCGGATTCCGGCAACTGTGTCGTCGTTGAGATGCACGTGGGTTATTTCTGCATTAGATGACGATGCTATTGATTCGCGTGAAATCACAAAACCGTGATTCTGGCTGGTAATTTCACTCTTTCCGCTTATCAGGTTTTTAACCGGATGGTTGATGCCTCGGTGACCGTTGAACATCTTCACGGTTTGCAGACCCTGGGATAGTCCGATGAGCTGATGCCCCAGACAAATACCAAAGCCCGGTATCCCTGTATCAACAAGTTCCTTGATAAGTTCAATTGTTCCCGACATGGCAGAGGGATCGCCCGGGCCATTGCCATACATGATTCCATCCGGGTTGAATGCAAGAACCTCCTCTTTTGTAGCACTGAGTGGAAACACCTTCAGAAAACAGTTGCGCTCCTGGAGACAGCGTAAAATGGTGCGTTTCACACCGAAATCGAGCACGGCCACACGGAAATCAGCTGCAGGATCACCGAAGGTATACGCCTCCTGGCATGCCACATAACTGCTCAACTCAAGGCCATCCATGGAAGGAACTTGGGCAAGCTTGTTTTGCAGCGACTCGATATCTGCTGTTTCAGAAGAGATGATGCAGTTCATGGCGCCCGCTTTTCGGATATGACGCACAAGTGCACGCGTATCGATATCGCATATGCCAACAACACCATCTCGCACTAAATAGTCCTGGAGTGTTCCAATTGGGCCAATTCTGCTGGCTATGTCCGAAAATTTCTTGATAACCAAGCCGGCCACTTTGCAGTTGTCGGACTCTATTTCCTCGGAGTGCACGCCATAATTACCAATGTGTGCGGTAGCCATTACTAAAACTTGCCCGTAATAGCTAGGATCGGTAAACACCTCTTGGTATCCCGTCATGGCTGTATTGAAGGCGATTTCACCGGTTGCTGTGCCGATATTGCCACACGATTTACCGTGAAAAACGGTACCATCTTGAAGCACTAAAACTGCTGGAATTGGATTGCGATTCATCGGGGTGCGAAGTTAGATGAAGGAAATAGAAATGCGTCGTGTGGATTTTTAACAATGGAAAAACTTCACATACCCGCTCCCTATGAATCGCTGCAATCCTAGGGATTTGACGCTAGAATCGACACGAAAGCGTGATGTTCATAATTCACTCCCGAGAATAAAATTGTGCAACCGAATAAGATTACTATTTTTGTCCTGTTGGTCAAATACCAACTTCAATCCATGCAAATGAAAAAAGTTCGGTGGACAACCCTATTTCTGCTTGCACTTGTAGTGTTGGCCTCGTCATGCACTCGTCGCAAGGATGCGTGTGCAGCTTATAACCGCACCGAGATTCCACAATCCAAGTAATTAGTTCGAATAGCTAAAAGATATTTCCTGTTTTATATCAGGATGGATGCTTTTAGCAACCGGACAAGTTAGTGCCGCATTTTCCAGTATTGCCTTTTCTTTATCTGAGTACTTTTTGTTTTCGACCATAAGGTGAATGTGTATCTCACCTACCCTTCTGGGTTCACTGTACATTACTTTTTCAATACTCGCCTCCACTTTTCCCAGTTGAATTCCCTTGCTGTTGGCTGTTATGCCCATCAAGGTAATCATGCACGAAGCGAGAGAAGTACACAATAAATCGGTTGGTGAAAACGCCTCACCCTTTCCGTGGTTATCGGTTGGCGCATCGGTTATCAGTGTATTTCCTGACTTGATGTGTTCAGCTCGATTGCGCAGTTCACCTTGATAGGTGACGGTCATTCCGGGGTTCATGATGTGAATCAATTTTGTTTCAAAACTACTGCAGTATTTGAGGAGTTGATGAAAGACTGTGTTACTTTTGAAACTGCAATGACACGGGCGTTTCTCATAGGGTTTTTATTGGTGATGAGCTGTTCAGCCTTTGCGCAACCCATTCCCGAAAGCGAGATTTTATTGTACAAGAAAATGCGTCAGGTTGGCATCAACGTGAACACAAGCGGATATGGTATTAACACCAAATTCGGACGCTACACCGATGCTACTCACTTGTGGTTGTTTGGAGCTGATCTCATGTTTGTGAAGCATGAGAAAGAAACCAAAACCTGGAACCCTGTAAACGACCCCAATGCACGACCTTACTACTACGGAAAGCTCAACAATTTCTATACGATTCGGGCACAAATAGGGCGTAAAACCATTGTCACTGAAAAGCTTCGCCACAGCGGTGTTCAGATTTCGTACAATTGGCTAGTGGGGCCGTCTTTCGGTTTTACAAAGCCTGTTTATCTTGAGATCATTTACATGAATGAGCCGAATAATCAGCCTTACTTGGAAGTAGAAAAGTTCGATCCCGATGTGCATTACATCGACAACATTTATGGACGAGCCAGTTCCTTGCGCGGCTTCGATGAGCTCAAGCTTCAGCCCGGTGCATTCGGTAAGTTTTCCTTCACGTTTGAATACAGCAATGAGCGTGAACGGTTAAAAGGCATTGAGGCCGGAATGGCGGCTGACTTTTTCAGCAGGCGCATTCCCATTATGGCCATTTACGATGAAGACAGCACGAACCCCAAGAACCATCAATTGTTCTTGTCGCTGTATCTCAATTTTTTCATAGGTACCAAATACGATCAGAAGTGAGCGATACCTCTACGACAGCAACTACAGAAAACACACGCATACCCAAGCCAAAGTGGCTTCGCGTAAAACTTCCAACCGGAGAAAATTACCGCAAGGTGCGCGGATTGGTTGACCAGCACAAGCTGCACACGATATGTGAGAGTGGCAATTGCCCCAACATGGGAGAATGCTGGGGTGAAGGCACTGCTACTTTCATGATTCTGGGAAACATCTGTACACGTT
>CALQJP020000116.1 GCA_943330925.2 Chryseobacterium gleum | reverse complement strand
TTTAAGATTTATCTCGATCCTGCCATACAGTCTGATTACTATGTGCGCGGATCGATATCCAAGTTATACAAGCAGTACGATCAGTATGGATACTGGAAGGTATTCGTAAACAAGAAGCACGGTGCAGTAACCACACTTCGACAGCTTGCTCCGCCGCTTTGGGTTTTCTTTTTATTGGCAGGTTGGACAGGTGTGTTGCTTCATCCTGTATTGGGGTGGATGTATGCAGTAGTCGTCGCGATGTATGTCGCGTTGGCTTTCTACACGGCTTCGCGCATGCCTGTGAAATCGGTACAACGGTTCTGGATGTTGCTGAGAACGTTTGGAGTATTACATTTCTCTTACGGATTGGGTTATCTGCGCGGTGTCGTTCATTTTTATTTGCTGGGTAGAAAGCCATCTATTCATAGTGAGCGATTGACTCGTTAAACCGATTTTTATTTCTTCTTTCTAGTATACTTGTGCTATGCGATTATTCACTTTATTAGTTTTTGTGCTTCTGGCTTCATGCGCGTTGCGTGCGCAGAATATTCAAGCAACGCTCGACGCTTCGTGGCGAATGGCCGAACAGGGGTCAGGCAAGAAGCGTAGTGGCGAATGGATCTCGGCAGTGGTGCCGGGTTGCGTGCACACTGATTTGATTCGTGACGAAAAAATCGAGCATCCGTTTTATGGAGCGAACGAAGCCGATTGCCAATGGGTAGAGAAAAAGTCGTGGGTGTATGAAACGCTGCCGTTTGCTGTTCCGATAGACATCTTTTCGAAAAGTAAAATAGCGTTGCGTTTTAATGGGCTCGACACATACGCGCAAGTGCAGTTGAATGGAGTCGATATTTTAACCTCTAACAATGCCCATCGCTCGTGGGAGGTAGATGTAAAAGCACATCTAAAGTCTGAGGGCAATGTGCTGCGTATAGTGTTTGATCCTGTTGTTGAGCGAGCTCAGGAAGCACTGAGAGCTTTGCCTTATCCCTTGCCCGGTGACTCAGTTCGCGCCGTCGTTCGCAAACCCCAATTTCATTTCGGTTGGGATTGGGGTCCACGGTTGGTGACGTGCGGCATCACAAAGCCCATCGAGTGGATTGCGCATGATACGGCTCGAATGACCGATTGTTATTTTGAGCAAGTTTCCGTAGATGAAAAAATGGCGGAGTTGCATTTTCACGCCTATGTGGCTTCAACGAATGATGCGGAATACAAGGTGCGAGTGACCGGCATCACGTCGGGAGGCACTTGGTCAGAATCATTCAATGCCAAAGTGGGTGAAAGCGAAGTTTCGTTTTTCATCAAACTGATGAATCCGCTTTTATGGTGGTGCAATGGTCAAGGAAGCCCGAGCTTGTATGCTTTTCAGGTGGATTTATTATCTAATGATGTCGTTGTCGAACATCGAGAAGAGCTGATTGGTCTTCGCGACATACAATTAAAAACCGAGCGCGATTCCATCGGTGAGTCGTTTTATTTTCAATTGAATGGCCAATCGGTCTTCATGAAGGGTGCCAACTACATTCCATTGCGCTACTTCCCGGGTGAGGCCACAGAAGCCGATTACAGACAGCTCATTCAGCAATGCAAGGAAGCGCACATCAACATGCTGCGTGTGTGGGGTGGTGGTGTGTATGAAGAAGAAATTTTCTATGATTTGTGCGATCAAAATGGAATCATGGTGTGGCACGATTTCATGTTTGCATGCAGCATGTATCCCGGCGATGAAGCATTTCTTCAGAATGTCGCAGCGGAAGCGGTTGAGCAGGTGAAGCGTTTGCGCAATCATCCGTGTATTGCGCTCTGGTGTGGGAACAATGAGAATTCAGAAGGTTGGGAACGTTGGGGGTGGAAATCAGGTTTGACCAACGAGCAAACGGAAATACTTCAGAAGGGATATGATGATGTATTTAATAAGCTTTTGCCGGGCATTGTAGGGCAGTTTTCTAAAACGAATTATTGGGAAAGCTCACCTCGACTCGGTCGCGGCGATGCACGTAGTATCAGCGAAGGCGACTCTCACTACTGGGGGGTGTGGCACGATGAAGAGCCTTTCGAAGTGTTGCAGACAAAAGTACCGCGCTTCATGAGCGAGTTTGGAATGCAGAGCTATCCGTCGGACGAAGTGTTGATGGAGATGCTCGAAGAAGACGAGTTCAGAATGACGGATGAAGGAATTGCTCAGCACCAAAAGCACTCACGTGGTTTTTCACTGATGGAGAAATACATGAACAACTGGTATGAACCGGTGAGCCCCGACGATTACAAGATGTATGGTGAGATGACACAAGTTGTGCAGGCGGAAGGTTTGATGATGGGTATTGAAGCCCAGCGCCGAGCCATGCCGAACTGCATGGGAACGCTTTTCTGGCAACTCAACGATGTGTGGCCTTCTTTCAGTTGGAGCAGCATCGATTATAAAGGAACACCGAAGCTGTTGCATGAAGCACTGAAAACCGTGTATGCACCACAACTTATTTCCTGCGCAACCAATGGCGATGAATTACAGATTTGGTGGATATCCGATGCGCGCATTGATACGGATAAGATGGAACTCGACTATGCAATCTATGATGGAACTACTTTTCAGGGCGAGCCAAACGCCAAGCTGCGAAGCAAGGATGCAGCGAGTTATCAATCACCCAAAATGGATTGTACAATCGCATATGGTTCGCACATCATTCACTCCATCTTGTTGGAAGACCTTGGAATTGAATCGCCCGAAAATCTCGTGATTGAAGTGCGCATCAGTTATCCGGGGCAAGCCAATCCGGAATTCAAGCGAGTTCAGAAAATCATTGCGAAAAGTGATATGAACGTCATTCCATACAAGGCTTCCTATTCAACATACGACCCGAAGACGCGCAGTAAAACGGAATACTCGACGATACTCTACAAACGAGCTGTGCGCGATTAACGATCGATTTGAACGTCATGCTTGATGACCGTCTCGCCATCGTTGCGCAGTTTGAGTTCAATGACTTTTTCGTTTTTGAAATCGTCGACGGTCGTAACAATCTTATAGGTTTCATTGCCCGGTAGATTCAATTTTACGCGGCCCGCTTTGTCGGTTTCAGCGCTGGTAACAAGCTTGTTGTTTGAAACGTAGTAAGCTTCAATGAGAACATCTCTTGCGGGTTCTCCTGCTTTGTAGGTGCATGAAACGAGAATTTGACCCGCGGTGCTTTTCGCATAATCGCCGGATAGCAATTCATACTTACTCACGTCGATTTTGTAGATGTCGCGCTCACCGAAACTGTCTTCGTACTCAGCCGCTATCATCAGAGATTTGTTGTCTTTCGTGAGCGAGAATGTCGACTCTTCATTGACGGTGTTGATTGGATAGCCCAGATTGACAGGCACACTCCATTCGCCGTTCACATATTCCGTTTTGAAGATGTCGTAGCTTCCCATGGTTTGGTGGCCGTTGCTTGCGAAGAAAAGAGTTTTGCCGTTGGGGTGTATGAAGACAAACTTCTCATCCAAATCGGTATTTACAACTGCACCCAGGTTTTTCGGACTGCTCCAGCTTTCGCCTTTCTTCGTGGAAACGTAAATGTCGCCCTGGCCTTCGCCTTCGGGGCGCTCACTCACGAAGTAGATGGTGTTGCCATCTGCTGTCATTGAGATAGATCCTTCGAAGTAGGAGGTGTTGATGGGACGTGGCATTTTTTGCGCAGCCGTCCATTCCTTTGTTCCGGGTCTGTATTCACTGAAGTAAATATCGCCAGTGCTCGAAACTGTGTTTTTATAAACGTACATGCCATTGCCCGAAGGGAAAATGCTCAACACCGCGTCGTAAGTTTCTGTATTCAGTTCACCCTCCACTGCAACACTCTGCGACCATTCTTTGGTGGTCTCATCATAATTGCTGTAGTAGATGTCTTCAAAATACTTGTAGTCGCCTTCTTCATCCATGCGTCCGCCTTTCGTGTCGTTGCGCCTTGCTGTGAAGACCATTGTATTGCCATCTGCACTGATACTAGGCGTGTATTCATCGTAGCGCGAGTTGATGAGATTACCCATGTTTTCAATGGTCACGTCTACAGGTTTTTTCATCATGTCGCGCGCATACAAGCATTGAAGTCGATACTGTGTAGCTAGTTCGTATTCGTATGTGCTTGGTTTTTCTTTAGCGAGAAATGCATCAAAGGCTGTAATGGCATCGTCGAGCTTCGCGGTGCGGTGGTAAATCTGCCCGCGAAAGAAATCTGATTCGGATGAAATGGACGCTTCTTTTTCGAGTGCCTTGTTGAGATATTCAAGCGCCAGTTTGTATTTCTTCAAGTTGTAATAGCATTCTGAAGTGCCATAAAGTGCAGCTGCATTGTTGGCGTCCGATTGCAATACTTCGCGGTAGATGAGCATTGCACCGCGCATATTGTTTTCGTTGAATTCATGGCGTGCTGCCATGATGCGCGGTGTAGAAAGAGCAGCGTCAAAAAGTCCCACACGTGAGGAGTCCTTTTGTGCAGCCATTCCGGTCACGAGCAGTGTGGCAAGTGTGCAAAGAGTGATTCGAAGCATAGTCTTAAATAGGTTCACAAGGTAAGTCGGGTTTAAATAGTTCTCAGAACGGATAAATGCGGCTTTTTTAACGCTAGCGGTGTAAAAAATTGTCTTTGATTTTAATTTGATCGAAACACGCTACGATACATTTGGGCAAAATGAAATCATGAAGCCCACAACAGAAAGCGATAGCCATTACGATCGATTGGAGGAGATGAGCGTGCATGAATTGTTGGTCAACATCAACAAGGAAGATCAGTCGGTTCCCTTAGCCGTAGAACGCGCTATTCCGCAAATCGAAAAGTTGGTTGCGGCGACTGCCGAACACATGAAGGCCGGCGGACGTTTGTTCTATCTGGGCGCAGGCACCAGCGGTCGATTGGGCGTTGTAGATGCTTCAGAGTGCCCACCAACGTATGGTGTCGAGCATGGACTTGTCGTTGGACTCATTGCAGGCGGTGATCGCGCTATTCGCTACCCTGTCGAGTTTGCTGAAGACAACCGCGAACAGGGATGGCTCGATTTGCAAGAGCATACCATCACCGCTGCCGATGTGGTAGTGGGTATTGCAGCATCGGGTGGAACGCCTTATGTGGTTGGTGCATTGACGAAATGCCGGGAAGCCGGAATCACGACCGGGTGCATTACTTGCAACGCCGGTTCGGCCGTTGCGCAAGTGGCAGACTTTCCGGTGGAGGTAGTTGTAGGTCCCGAGTTTGTTACGGGTAGTACCCGCATGAAGAGCGGCACCGCACAAAAGCTTGTGCTCAATATGCTTTCGACAAGCGTCATGATTCAACTCGGAAGAGTGCGTGGCAATAAGATGGTCGATATGCAATTGAGCAATCATAAGCTGGTGCATCGCGGCACTGCCATGGTGATGCAGCAAACAGGTTTGTCGGAAGAAGAAGCGCAGCGTTTGTTGCTCGAACACGGCAGCGTGCGCAAAGCGGTCGATTATGCCAATGTGAAGTAACGATGCACGATATCGAACCATACTACAACTGGCGAGGCTACTATGTGGCAGCGGAAGATCCGTATTCGCCTTTCTTCGAGCGCGAGTATTCGGAGTTCGAGTTTACATCGAAGATTTATAATTACTACATCCATCCGCAGTGGGACAGTTTCGGCAGTCAAACCCTGTTCATGAAGGTGTTGTATTGTCACTACGAAAATGGTTTTGCCATCATTGAGTTGATAGGCGAGTGGAACGATCTGCTCTACAACGACATCATGTTTTTGAAGCGAGAGGTTGTTGAACTCATGATGCAGGAAGGTGTTACGAAGTTCATCCTCATCGGTGAGAATATCTTGAACTTCCACTTTTCAGATGATAGCTACTACGAAGAGTGGTTTGAGGAAGTGAATGAAAGCGATGGATGGATAGCACTCATGAATGCTAGAGAGCACGTGCTTGCGGATATGGGCGATGCCAACATCGATCGCTATTTTGTATCAGGCGGAAAACTCAATGAAGTGAAGTGGCGAACGATGAATCCCGATCAATTGTTTGAATCGGTGGAGCGGCATGTGATGCGCAGATTGGCCATGTAATTCGTTGGTTGAAAGTTGAAGGTTGAAAGTTGAAGGTTGGGCCTCCCTATAATCCTACAATCCTGCACTCCTGTAATCCTTGCTTCAGCATCCCCGCCACTCTCTTGTTCGAGTCGGTGAAGCGGCATGTGATGCGCAGATTGGCCATGTAATGCATTGGTTGAAAGTTGAAGGTTGAAGGTTGAAAGTTGGGCCTCCCTATAATCCTACAATCCTGCACTCCTATAATCCTTGTTTCAGCATTCCCGCCACTCTCTTGTCCGCAGCAAAATGAAACATGTCTTCACGAATGGTACTCAGCTTCACCCATCGAAATGATTCTTCGTTGTAGATGCGTTGCTTGAAATCGAACGCAATCTGCGCGTCCGTGAATTGCTGTTCTCCGATCATTCGCGCAGTGTAATAGATGGAAATGATCTGATCGCTCGGATGGAAAAACGACTGTAAGTAAAAATCGGTAGTGTAGAAATGCCCGGTTACTTCAATGGGTTGTTTCATTTCTTCCATTGCCTCGCGTGCCACCGTATCAGCAGGTCCTTCGCCAAATTCCACACCACCACCCGGAAACTTTGTGTATGCATTTCCGAAGATGAGCTCATCGCTCACGAGCACAGCGTCGTTCGCCTCGTTGAACAGAATGAAGTATGCACGCAAATTAAAACGTGTGGGAAGAGCGGCAGTGTTATCCATGGTGTGCAGGTTTTGTAGCGCGCAGCATTTCTCGTTTGCCTGGAGGGCCAGGAAGGCGTTCAACGGTGAATCCGACTGATTGCATGTCACGCCGCACCTGGCCTTTCGCGCAGTAGGTCACAAGAATTCCGCCTGGCGTGAGCGCGTCGAACATGCGTTGGAAGATAGCAGGCGTCCACATTTCGGGTTGTGTCGGCGGACCAAATGCATCGAAGAAGATGACGTCGAATTGCTCTTCGCTTGCTTCCGATTGCACTTCACGCAGTGCTTTGTGTAAAGTGAAGTGCGAGGTTATCACAGCGTCTTCGTTCCAGGCAGCGGCATGCATCTTCAAAAAATCGGAGCCCTCTTGTTCCGAGGACGCATAGTTGAGTTGCTCCGCAAGTTCCAACGACAACACGTTTGTCTCTAGCGAAGTAAAATGCACATGCACCTGATGTTCTTCCGCCCATCGCATAGCGAGCAACGCATTCAATCCCGTCCCAAAACCTACTTCGAGTATGTGCCATCGACTTCGCTCGGGCACCGTCCCTCGACTGCGCTCGG
>CALQJP020000115.1 GCA_943330925.2 Chryseobacterium gleum | reverse complement strand
TTTTCTTTTGCTTTTCGCGCTCCCGAAGTTCATCGCGTGAGGGTTGGTTACCCATAGATTCCGCAACAACTGCGGGCTTCTTCTCCACCGCTGCAGGCTTGGCTTTCTCAAACAAAGCAATCGATTCAGCCTTCTTCTCCCTGAGAAAGTCGAGGACATCACCCTCCCACATGCGCAACCTGTCAGGTTTAATTTCATAAACCATGTTGGTGAGTCCATTCAAAAAATCGCGGTCGTGACTTACAACGAGCAATGTTCCATCATAACGCATCAACGCCTGTTTCAGCACCTCTTTAGAAGCAAGATCCAAGTGGTTGGTCGGTTCATCAAGCACCAAAAAGTTATACGGCTGAAGCAGTAGTTTACACAAGGCCAGTCTGGCCTTCTCGCCACCGCTTAATACCCTCACCTTCTTATCCACGTCGTCACCACTAAACAAAAATGCACCGAGCATTGATCGAACACTCTTTCGAACATCTCCCACAGCCTCATCGTCGATGGTTTCGAAAACAGTCTTGGTACCATCCAACTCGTCGCTTTGATTTTGGGCGTAATAACCGATGCTGACACTATAGCCCGGTGTGAATTCGCCCTCATGCTGCTCCTTTCGCATAATCATACGAATCAGAGAGCTCTTTCCCACACCATTCTTTCCGACCAGCGCAATTTTTTCTCCACGCGCAATGGTAACGTCGACTCCGCTGAACAAGCGATTTTCGCCATAAGCCTTTCCGAGTGCCTTGCCCTCCAGAATAATCTTTCCGGCATGCGGCGCCGGTGGAAAACTGATGCGCACCTTGGTGCCATCTATATCATCCACCTCAATTTTATCCAATTTCTCCAGCTTACGAATCAAGGTCTGGGCAAATGCTGCCTTGTCCTTCTTCGCCCGGAACTTATCAATAAGCTTTTGAGTGTCTTCAATGTACTTCTGCTGATTCTTTGCGGCCGCTTCCTGGCGATCAACTTCATCTTGACGCTGAACTATGTACTTGCTGTAAGAGAACTTATAGTCGTATACCTTTCCCTTCGTAATCTCGATTGTGCGAATGGTCACATTATCCAGAAACGTACGGTCGTGCGAAATGAGCACAATCGCTCCAGCATAGTCTTTCAAAAAATCTTCCAGCCATTCAATACTCTCAATGTCGAGGTGGTTGGTCGGCTCATCGAGTAGCAACAGATCGGGATTTTGCAAGAGAATTTTACCCAATTCAACGCGCATTTTCCATCCACCGCTGAACTCCTCCATTTTGCGGTCCATATCCTCCGACCGAAAACCAAGACCTTTCAGTACCTTCTCAATTTTCTCTTCAAGGTTGCTGCTACCCAGCACTTCAAGGCGGTGAGAAACCTCTTCCAGCTCTTCCAACTTGTGAGAGTAGTCGTCGCTGGTATAGTCATGATGGTCCGTAATGGCAACGGTCAATTCCTCCAGGCGATCCTTCATTTGCTGTACCTCGCGGAAAGCGGTTGCAGCTTCTTCGTACACCGTTGCATTCTCGCTGTGCTTCATCTCCTGAGCCAAATAGCCCACCGTGGTGCCGCGCGCAAGCGCTATACTTCCCTCATTGGGGGTTTGTAACCCGGCCAAGGTTTTCAGCAGGGTTGACTTACCTGCGCCATTTTTTCCAACGAGACCAATACGGTCGCGAGGACCAATGAAAAAACCAATGCGCGAAAACAACTCGCGCGAACCGAAATGAATAGTGAGATTGCCTACAGTTACCATGATAAAATCGGGCGCAAAAGTACAACCCTACTCAGGCTATTCATTGCATTTCGGTAAAACAAAAAGCCCTTCCAATGTGGAAGGGCTTTTCAATATCAAATCGTTGGCTTAATAATGCCACAAATCGTGCTCAAGCGTAAAGAGGTCGTTCTTGATACGCTCACTTTCCATCAACGCATCGACACCTTTCCAGGTTGGCGATACACCGCGGTTGTAAACGTTATCTTCTTTAACGACATATCCCTGAAACATACGCATCTGGAACAACTGATCAAAAGTCATTTCCTGCGCGCCGTTGTGCATGTTGAATACATCGTAGTTATTGAAGATGTAACGGCACTCAGGATAGTACAGCCAGAAAAGCTCCTTTTGACCCTTTACTTCACCGCTTTCCGAATAACGCAATACAATCGGAGCAATACCGATGATACGCACATAACGCTCGGAACGCTGCTTATCGAAAATCCAGTCTTCCTTGATTTTGTATGAAACAACATCGCGTGATGTTACCTCTTCAACGTTACGGACCTCCTCTTTTTCACCGGTGTCCAGATTTTCGCGGTAGCGAATTACCACCGGATTGAGCATTGAATCCAATTCTGTCTGACCAAGCGGATAGCGAAACTCGTCATCCTCCTGTGTCGGTCCCGTGCCATAGGCTGTAATAGAACCTTGATCGATTAGTCCGATGCGAATTACATCAAACAAACTCTTTCTATTCTCCAATGCATCGATTGGAAAGTACATAGTCTGGTTGATTTTTTGGCGCAAATCAATCACCTGCCAAATTCGCTTAGCCCACATTACATCGGCTTCGCGCAAGTAGGGGTAACTGATTACCTTTCGAGTTGGGTTGTGTTCGCGCACGTAAGCACCATCCAGCACAGTTTGAGTTTGGGCCAGAAGTGCATCCGTTACAGATAGCACACAGAGCAGGAGCAGAAACAGATTTTTACGATTCATAGTATTTCGTTTTTACTGCAGTTTCAACGTAATAGCCGCCAGTTTACGATCGGTATTATCGGGCATTTTACACATGATTTGCTCGATGAAGATTTTTTCACCTTTCTTCATTTTGCGAATCGCCTGGCTAGCCTCATCAGAGATGCGGTTACCATTGCACTTGTATTCCTTCAAAACACCATTGCTGGCCAACGTAACAATGAAAGAAGTGACCTGAGCGGTTACAGGGAAGTCAAAACCTTCCATGTCTGCGCGCACACCGGCCGCTACTGACGCATCGCCCTGAGGAATCATGCTGTCGTATGGTTTCTTACCACCGAAAGAAGGAATCGGGTCAGGAATACGCTTGATACGGAACTGACGAGCGGGCATCTGAACGCTTTCACCGTTAATATTAGCTGCAACGTTGATGGTTGCCTCTTTACCTTCACCTGGTTTCACATTGTAGGTTCCGTCTGCACTTGGGGAAATTGACCCTCCGTTCATCGTTACTGTCAATGCGCTTCGATCCACACCCGGAACAGAAATTTCAACCGGATTGTCCAAACCACGGTAGAACACGTTCATGTTTACCGGAGAAACAACCAACGCAGGTTCACCTACGAAGAACGGCTGGGTAGCAAAGGGAATGAATTCCATCTTGCCATCCTTTTCGTAGCCAATTTGTCCCGTGTAGCCGTGAGGACCTAAGCTCAAGCTTCCTGTATTCACTTTGAAGCGACACTTACCATCAGGATCAGCTGCGATACCGTCACCTGAAGTTCCAAAAGTGCTTGGTGTTGGCACTTTGTCGCCGTTGTATGCCCCACCCATGAAAAGCTTGGTATTGCTGGTTTTGTTATAAGCAGCGAGGTATACCTCCAGCTCATAATCTTTTCCTTTCAACACATAGCTTTGAAGCGGCACAGCAGCAACAGTAACATCCGAGAATTTCAAGTCGGTCGCGTTGATGCTCGCTGCCAGGAAACTCATTACCGAAGTCTTGGCGTTCAATACATCGGTTTCGATTTTCGACATGGTTGCAACAATGGCTGCTAGAGGTGTGTGGTAGAATTTATTGGTTTCCCAAACTTCCAATTTACCTTCTGCATCCGGCTCCTCGTTGTAAACGAAGGTGCTGTCCAATGATGACAAAATCTCGTTATCCAATGGGATGCTCTTGCCATCTACGTTGGTAACCTGAATGGCCTTCAACTTTTCCTTGAACTCAGTCAACTTCGTTTTCAATTCGAAGGCAGACCAAGGGTCTTGACGAGGAGCTTGCGGATTAGGACCAACCAACAACGTAGTATTGTTCTGGTTTTCGTCCAACTTCGTTACTTTCTCTCGTCCCTCTTTTGAGCCCAAATCGATTGCCTTCTTTTTGTCCTCCGTCATGAACTCTTCATAGTCTGCTCCTGCCGGGTCACCCTTCATGGAGCAAGCAATTGTGCGAGCCTTGAGAATTTCAATGTAGTCAATCATTTCGTCACCCAACTTGGATACCTCCTCAGCTTTCGCCAAGAATGGAGCCGCCTTATCGGCCTCCTTGGCAGCTCTCAAGCCGGCAAGCGTAGCCTGCGCCTTGGTCTGCAATACCTCGGAGGTTTTACCCAAACCTTTGTTGATCTGGATAAACGCGTTCAATACATCTTTCGATATGTTCATTGCAAGAAGAGCGGTAAGTACTAGGTACATCATACCGATCATCTTCTGCCTGGGGGTTTCTTTTCCGCCTGCCATTTTCTAATCTTTAAAATTGGTTGTTTGGTTGTTCTTTTTCAGAGCAGCGCTAAACAATTATTGGCGGGCAGTACCCATTGCGTTAAGCATGTTTGCGTAAACAGTGTTGAGCGATTTCAAGTTACGAGAGAGTTCAGAGATGTTCTCTTTGTATTGCTTGGTGTCTTCAACAGAATCAGCAAGATTCTTAACGAGTTCGTTCATATTACCATACATGCTGCGAGTTTTCTCAAGCTCTTGAAGCTGAAGCTCGTACATGCTGTTCAATGACTGCAAGTTTTCAGTCATTTTCTGCAAGTGAACACCTGCAGCCTGGCCATTCTTGGCCTGATCTGAAAGACCTGTCAATGATTCAGAAGCCGCGGCATATGTATCAGCCAATGACGATACCTTTTCGGTAGCAGTCTTCAAGGTTGATGCATACTCCTTTGATGCTGTTGCAGGAGCAGAAATATCGGATAAGTCCTTGGCTTGTGAGCTGAAGGCACGCATGCCATCACCCAAGCTAGCGATCAACTCCGGTTCAATCTTGGCCTCACTAAGCATATTGTCGAGCTGAGCAGTTACGCTGCCGCCGCCAATGTTACCCTTGCTGCCTTTTTTATTCTGCTCTTTCAAAGAATGCTTTGCCTCTTCCGGCATAGCCAATTCAGGATAAACGAGAGACCAATCGGGCTCTTCGTGTAGTGGTTCAAATGCAGAGAAGAAGAAGATTACGGCTTCGGTACTCAGACCCACTACCAACAGCAACGACGCAAACGGCCAGTGCTGAATCTTAAACATCGCGCCAATGATTACTACTGCAGCTCCAATACCATAGAGCTTTGCCATAAACTTTTTCCACGCTTTACTTCCAGGTTTCATAATTTTCTAAACGCTTGTAAGGGTTAATAAAAGATTGGTTTTTGATTGATTATTCCGCGTTAAAGTCTTCAGGAGCAACATTCTTTCCGCGTCCCAGGTAGCTCATCACACAACGGAAACCGATGTATGATTTTGCTGTATCCTGGTACTCGTATGAACGAGTGCCATTCTGAATAAAATACCCGATGTCTTTCCAGGAACCACCGCGTATAACTTTACGTTTCATGCTTGGAGGATCGTCTTGCTGAGCACGGTATTCGTATTCCGAACTCATGTCGTGCGTGAACTCATATACCGACTCGTCGTAAGCCGTATTTGTCCACTCAGCTGCGTTACCTGCCATACACCACAAGCCATAATCATTGGCTGAGTAGGATTGAACAGGAACAGTATGACATCCATTATCCTCCACATAGTCGCCGCGCATTGGCTTGAAGTTAGCCAACGGACATCCTAGGTTGTTTCGAATGTAAGGGCCTCCCCATGGGTAAGGCGACAACTCTAAACCACCGCGCGATGCGTACTCCCACTCCGCCTCTGAAGGCAAACGGAAACGCTGCACGAAAGGCTCTCCGACTGTGTACTTAAATTCATTCAGAATTTGAGTTCTCCAGGCACAAAACGCCTGACACTGACCCCAGGTTACACCTACCACCGGATAGTCATCATAAGCCGGATGCCAGAAGTAATTCTCTGTCAATGGCTCGTTGAAACCGTAGGTAAAGTCAGCCACCCAGCACAATGTATCGGGATAGATGTTGGTTTGTTCTTCAATGATGAACTGAGCGCGATCGCTGTGACCACGCACAGAATGCAATTGGTTCAAAGCGTTCACCTCGCCGTATTCTTCGTCCTTTCCAGCCTTCACCGCAGCGCTCTTGTAGTCAATCCACCAGTAGCGATATTTCATTTTGCGATTGTCTACTTCCAAACGGTCGTAGTACTTGTCGGCACCTTGCAAGTAGAATTCATTGAAGATGTTTTCAAATACATCTTCATTCTCCATGTCAATAGGTTCTTCCCAATTCAACACGTAGCCTTTGTTTACGAATACTTCCCAATCACGACCATCATCGCGGTCGGGCTGCTTGTATCCTTCGACGTCTGCATTGGCCAGGAAGTCGCGCATCAGCGAGTCGCGCACATACTGCACGAATTGTCGATACTCATTATTGGAGATTTCGGTTTGGTCAATGTAGAACGCAGGCATGGTAACCGTTTTCGCCTTGTTGTTCAAGGCATACGGCACGTCCTGGTCGCTAGGCCCCATAGTGAATGATCCGAAATGAATATAATTCATTCCGTAGGGGTTGATCTGCTCCCACTCTTCAGCGCGATATGCGCCTACGAGCTCACCGTTTGCGCCATATCTGCAACTGGCGAAAACTGCTGCAACGATTAAAAACAAAAACGACTTTTTCATGATTTCCAATTTTAGTAAACAATCATCTCTTGAATTCTACAGTAGGGTTGGTTATTACTAAAAACTTGTTCGCGGTGATATTCAGGTTCTCAGTTAAAGACTGCGTTACGCAATATGAACTGAGTTAGTTACAATTTATTTTACAAGAAGCGCGGGTTGCTATGTCCTGCTCCGTTGTCAACCTTATTAAACTTCATGCAATAGGTTATGAAAATTTCGTGTGAACCCGCTGAGTAGTCCTTAATCAACGAGGTGGTTACGTCGTACGAATAACCCAATTTAATTCCGTGATTCATGGTGCGAACACCTTGATCCATTTGTGCAAAATCCTTCTGAAATCCAACATAAGGAGCAATGGCATCGCCCAAGCGATAAGCCAAACCTCCCCAGAACATTTTCTTGAACATTACATCTGCATTCACATCCAATTGACGCGATGTTGCGTCGGTTTTGAAAAGCACATTCGGGCGAATAACCACATCAGCTCCTACAGCAGCTTCATAACCCCCCATAACGTAGTAGTGGCGGGCCATCTGAATTCCCAAATCATCCAGGTTTGGACCGGCTAAGTGAGTAGCTGAAACCCCGAAGTAGTATTGATTCGGCTTGTACACATTCAAACCTACGCCCAGATCTGCTCCGCT
>CALQJP020000114.1 GCA_943330925.2 Chryseobacterium gleum | reverse complement strand
TTCTCAGTCAACGACTCCATCCTCCTGGCGGGGCATTCAATGGGATTGGAAATTTTCAATTCAAAAACAGGGATACTTCAACCCATTAGCAGCAGTAATCTCCACGTAGCTGAACCTATTTTCACTTACCGGATATTCAAGTCGCTCCATAATGAGATAGTAGCTGCGGGCGACAACGGTATCTACATACTCAATGACCATTTCGAGTATACCGATTACTATGGCAAACTGGCTTCCGATGAATTGCATCGCATCTGCTCAGAGCAAGTGTATGACCTCTACGAAGAACCCAACGGCGATTGGTGGATTGCAACCAATGGCGAAGGGCTCATTCACGTGCATTGGAGAGGTGCAAGCCACAGCGAAGGCTACGACAAAGAAGTCTTCAATCAGTCATCAGGCCTGCCATCCAATGTGCTCTACCGCATCGAACACGACACCGCCGATAACCTGTGGATAAGCACCTACAACGGCTTGGTCTGTTTCAACTCAAACACACACACCACCAAAACCTACTCCGAAGCGGATGGCATTTCTAACAACGAATTCGACCGAATATCTTCCCTTTCTGCCAGTGATGGCCGTATGTACTTCGGAACCATCGATGGCATTGTAGAATTCAATCCGGCCGCGCTAACAGCAAGCAATAAAACGATTGCCACGCCCCTTCAACTCACCGCGATTTCTAAATTGGATGTGGGCGCCGATACGCTCATTTCGTGCATGGATGAATTCGCTTCCATGGGAAAGATCGTATTGCAAACGCATGAAAAATCGCTCACCCTGCAATTCGCACTGCTCGACTTTTCCTTTAGCCAGCACCACTATGCGTATATGATTGAGGGGCTCGACAACGATTGGAATTACATCAGCGAAAACTATGTGCGACTGAATGGCCTTCCCTATGGCACCTATGGCATACGCATCAAAGCGCAGCAAGCGGATGGCACCTGGAATGAAAATGAATTGCTGATTCCCGTTACGGTTATTGCTCCTCTGTACGCTCGTATCTGGTTCTACCCGATTGTAATTTTTGCACTGGCGATTCTCTTTTTCGCCTTCATGCGACTGCGCACCCGGAAACTCATGCGCGATAAAACCAAGCTCGAAAACATCGTCAAGAAAAGAACAGCCACGCTCAATAATGCACTCAACGACAAAGATGTCTTGCTCAAAGAAATTCATCACCGTGTGAAAAACAACCTGCAAGTGATTGCCGGTTTGTTGCAATTGCAAAAGGTGAGCTTGCACGACGAACATGCCATCACTGCCATCAACGAAAGTCAGATGCGTGTCAACAGCATTGCCCTTATTCACCAAAACATGTATCAGCAGGAAAACCTGGAAGAAATCGACTTCCAGCACTTCCTGCGCGACCTCTTCAAGAATTTGAAATCGCTCTACGAACAAGAGCAGAAACAACTCACCTTCGACTTGAACGCAGAGGGCATTGCACTCGATATCGACACCGCCGTGCCGCTCGGGCTCATTGCCAACGAGCTGCTCACCAACACCTACAAACATGCGTTCGCACAAAGCACAAATGTGACTGCGAAAATGACGTTACGCCAGCTCAACGCAGACGAATACGAATTGACATACAGCGACAGTGGTCCTGGCATTCCCGCCGACTTCAACATTGCGCAATCCGAATCACTCGGCATGCAGTTGTTGCAAGGACTCTCGCAACAACTCATGGGCACGCTTCGCTACCACAGTGGTGTGAATCACGCTTTCTCGATTGTTTTTAAAAACGCCGAAGCACGTAAGCGCAGTTGATGACATTGCTCATAATGAAAGGCTCTCATCCCTAAAAAGGCCATTTTCATCCCAAATAGTTGGATGTATTACCCGGCTTCTATTTCATTCGCACGAGAAATGTCAAACACCACCCCCAAAAAGAAGTCACAACCACAGATCGAGAACATGGTGCAATGCTCCGTGTGCGGAGTAGATATGCATCCTGAAAAAACCGGAGTCATCCGGCGGTTCTTCGACTATGTGTCGGGCGGCGCAGAGGTCACCACCTCGTGGCGCTGCGACGACTGTGGCAAACGCATGACCATTACCGAGAAATAACGAACCCGAAAAAACCGAAACACGCCTTATCCATGTCAGCCTACAGCATAGCCATCATTGAAGATGAAATGGTGATCGCAACGACCATTGCGCAAGTGCTCAAAGAGCTGCAGTATGATGTGGTTGGAAAAGCCGGCAGTTATTCGGAAGCCATCGCGCTCATTGAACGCACCGCACCCGACCTGCTGCTTCTCGATATCCGCATCAGCGGTAGTCGCGACGGCATTGAGGTGGCCAAATATGTGAAGGAGCATTTCAACTGCGCCATCATCTTCCTTACGGCCAACAGCGACCGCGCCACCATCGACCGTGTGAAAGAAACGGAACCACTCGCCTATCTGGTGAAACCGTTTCAAAAAGAAGACTTGCATACTGCCATTGAAATTGCGATGTTGAATCATCAGCGCAATCAACCCAAAAAGAAAGAAGAGTACATCATCTTTCAGGCGGCCAGGCAAACCATCAAGCTCAAGCAGCACGACATCCTCTTCATTCAAAACTCCGACAACTACGTGCAAGTGCATCTGAGCGACGGCCAGCGCAAACTCTTTCGCGCCACGCTGAAAGACGTCTACAGTCTTTTGCCAACGCAGCACTTCGTGTATATCAATCGCTCCACCATCGCCAACGTGCATCACATCACGCACATCACCACCGACAACGTATGGCTCGGCCCACAATCGTTTGACCTCAGCGCGACGATGCGCAAGGAGGTGGTGAAGGCGTGGACAAGTGACAAATGACTAGTGACGAATGACTAATTTGGCAAAGGGCACCATGTTGATAGATGGGGTATAGAGCCTTTTTTGCCTTAAATATTTTATTCCAATAGGGAATAGATTATCCCGATGCTTTGTTTTTGGTTTGTGCCATAAAATCGAAGCAATGAATCACAACAACAAAGAGCTGCTCTCAAACAAATCATTTCGATTCGGTGTAGATTCCTATCGTCTATGCACTGGTTTGATGAAGACCAAAAATGAGTTTGTTCTTTCTCGTCAGTTGATGCGATCAGCAACGGCGGTTGGCGCACTTTACGCAGAGTCTGAGTACGCGCAAAGCAAATCTGATTTTATCAGTAAGCTTGCTATTGCAAGAAAGGAATGCAACGAATCAAGGTATTGGATTGCAATGATGCTTGAATTGCGGTTGCTCGATAGCGAAGCTGCACAGTCTATACAATCGCAAGCCAATGAGCTCATGCGCTTGCTGACGGCCAGCATCAAAACAGCCCAATCAAACTTAAATAGATAAACCGTATGAGAAATGACTAGTGACTAGTGACTAATGACAAATGGGCGCGTAGTTCTGGATGTGCTCCGAGCGTTCATCCTTTCGCGAAAAATTTTAGTCGCGCATCCATTGCGTCTGTCAACTCATTTGTCACTTGTCATTTGTCACTTGTCATTATTTGGCGCGTTCATCCCTTCGTGAAAAATTATAGCTATGCATCCATTGCATACGTGAACTCATTTGTCACTAGTCATTAGTCATTTGTCATTACTTGTCGCCCTCATCCAATTACCACCGCCCTCAATTAACTAGTGACGAATGACTAGTGACGAATGACAAATGGGCGCGTAGTTCTGGATGTGCTGCGAGCGTTTATCGTTCCGAGAAAAAAAACGACCATATACATCCAAAACCGCCGTCAACTCATTTGTCACTTGTCATTTGTCACTAGTCATTATTTGGCGCGTTCATCCCTTCGCGAAAAAAATCGACTTGATCGGATTATTACATCCGTCAACTCAATTCGTCATTAGTCACTAGTCATTAGTCACTACTTGGAGCGTTCATCCCTTAACGAATAAAAACGACCTAATCCAATTATCACCGCCGTCAACTCATTTGTCACTAGTCATTCGTCACTAGTCACTAATTATTTGTCATTCGTCATTTGTCATTATCCCCTCTCATCCCTAAAAACGCCCCTTTCATCCCAAATTTTTGCAAGCCCATTTTTCATGACCGAACATTTGCCCCGCGACGAAAAAAGCTAGTCGAACTAACCTTCAAACAAATTTCACACAATGAAAAAATCTTTCTTTACAACCTTAATCTTTTTATGGAGCGCAGTCTTCCTTTCGCTTCAGGCGCAGGATTGCAGCGCTCCGCCCGCACCATCTGTAAACTGGTCCGGATGCGATAAGAGCGGTGTAAACCTGTTCAATGCGAATCTAGCGGGTGCGAACCTGTCGGGCGCGATCCTCTATCAAACAAACCTAAACGATGCGAACCTATCCGATGCAAATCTGTCTGGTGCGTCCGTGGTTCAAGCATTTTTGCAAGGTGCGAACCTGACCGGTGCAAACTTGACCGGCGCAAACATGAACGTTGCCAATTTGGACAATGCGGACCTGAGCAATGCAAACCTCACCGCTGTGAGCTTATTGAGTGCGAACCTACCCGGTGCAAACCTATCCGGTGCAAACCTAAGCAGCACTGAAATTTCAAGTAGCAACATGTCAGGTGCAAACCTGACCGGAGCAATACTGACCGGTGCGAACGTGACTAGCGCGAATCTGGCCGGTGCGAACCTGAGCGGTGCGAACCTATCGGGTATAGGCATCTACGGCAACAACGCGAGCTTATACAATTCGGACCTGACCGGTGCGATTCTGACCGGTGCTGACCTGACCAATATGGATCTGAGAAATATAAACATTTCCGGTGCCGACCTCACCGGTGCGATCCTCACCGGGGTTTGGTCCGGTGGAATCACGGGCACCCCATCTGCTCTTCCTACGGATTGGCAGTTGATCAATGGTTACCTCGTTGGCCCTCTTACCGTTACCTTCGATGCAAATGGTGGAACAACACCATCACCCACAACTATCACCGTACTATACAACGCCACCTATGGTACACTGGCAACAGCAAGCCGCCCGTGTTATGCATTCAACGGTTGGTTTACTGAAAGTATCGGCGGCTCGCAGATAACATCCGAAAGCACAGTGGCCATTACTTCAAATCAAACGTTGTATGCACAGTGGACGGCAATAAATTATAATTATACTGAAACCATTGCAGCCTGCGGCTCTTACGAATGGCATGGTAACACCTACACCAGCTCGAACAACACCGCAACATGGACAGGCACCAACGCCGCCGGTTGCGACAGCATTGTGACGTTGAACTTGACGATTAATCCATTGCCTGTTGTTTCTGTAATAGCCACTCCTTCCAACCTTTGCGTTGGCGGCACAAGCCAATTGATTGCAGGTGTTGGAGGAACTTTAGAAGCTCCTACCTACTGTACTTCAAATTTGTCCACCAGCAACGATTGCGATTTGTCCAGATTAACTCATGTTACCATTGCCGGAACTACACTGAATAATAACCCGGTGTGTAATATTATACCGGGGAATGGCATTTATACGGCCTATGCGGCATCTGGCAACACCACGGCTGTTTTAGTACCTGGTCAAACATATACTATTTCCGTTAGCACCGCGGGACCAAGCACCCCGGAATTTACTGCAAATGTATCTATGTTTATCGATTACAATCGCAATGGTCAATTCGAACCTGCAGAATGGACACAGGTATATACCAATGCAACCGCTGGTACTGCTTCATTTACAGTGCCGTCAAATGCTAGTTTAGGCGCTACCGGCATGCGTGTTCGTTCCCGACAAGCTTTTAATACGAATACTAACGGTGCAGCGGATGCTTGCTCAACATTTGGTTCAGGTTCTACCGATGACTATATCATCTTCATTATGGATCCCACACTATATTCATTTAATTGGGTAGGTTCGCCTGCTACTCATGTATCGAATGCAGCAAGTTATAATCCGGTTGCAACGTTATCTTCATCGTCCGACACGTATACTGTTACGGTAAGTGACCTTGCATACGGATGTACGTCAACCGGAAGTGTTACGATTCAGAATATTCCCGTTTCAGCTGTAAGCTTAACCGTTGGAGGAGCAAATTCTTGTGTTGGGACTCAAACAGTATCTGCAGCACCAACCGGAGGCGCGGCTCCTTTTACGTATAGCTGGACGGAGGACGGAGTTGCTTTCGGAACAAATGCCGCCACTATAACTACTAGTGCCGGAACACACGTTTACGCATGCACACTCACTGATAATTGCGGATTTTCAGCTTCATCGAGTTTGTCCGCGACTACTTATTCAATCGCAAGTATAACTCCTAATCCAGTTGCGCTCTGTGGAGGAAACCCGGCTATTGCAACAGCTGGTCCTGCAGGTGCAACGTTCTCCTGGTCGGGTGGCCTTGGAAATGCTCAAACCGCTAACATTACTACCTCCGGCACTTACAGCGTAACAGTTACAGAGGGAACCTGCGTGACTACTGCAACGGTGAGCGCTCAAGTTTCTTCTTCACCTACCATCACGGCGAGTTCAAATTCGCCTGTATGTGAGGGAGGTGCGTTAAACCTAACCTCAACAGGGGTAGTTACTCAACTTGTAGCTGGTAATTATTCAGTTGAATCAATTGCCTACGCACCGGTAACTCCAGCAACTGCAGCATCGGCAGGGCCTGCGGGTGACGATATTGTTAGTGGAGCAATTCCCATTGGTTTCAACTTCACTTATTATGGCATCACCTACACAAATGTATATGTCTCAACCAACGGGTTTATTTCATTTAATCCTTCCAATTCCTTTGTTCCCCAAGCATTACCAAACGCGAATACTCCAAATGCAGTAATCGCTTTGGCTTGGGTGGATTTGGATACTCGAAATGGAGGCACAATTGATTATTTCAACTTAACAAGCCCTAATCGATTTGTGGTGAGATTTAATAATGTTGAAACTCTTTTTGCAGGAAGCGGAACCGTATCAGGTGAAATAATTCTATATCCTTCTGGAATCATTGAAATCCATAACTCA
Organism: Chryseobacterium gleum; assembly: GCA_943330925.2. Classification (GTDB taxonomy): domain Bacteria; phylum Bacteroidota; class Bacteroidia; order Flavobacteriales_D; family Sanyastnellaceae; genus JAIBBG01. The sequence goes on along the minus strand of CALQJP020000114.1, from coordinate 490 downwards.
GCGATTACAACAACAGGTTCAAACCAAACCCAGGGAATAGAAAATTCTACCGGAACTTTAGCAACCACGGTTCCAGGACGCAACAACACAGCATGGAATGCTACTGCCGATGCATTCCGTTTCTCACCGCCTATTGCTGCAGCTGGGACTTACGCATGGACAGGGCCTAATGCTTTCAGTGTTCAAAACCCATCCATCGCTAGTGCTTCAACTACCGACAGTGGAACCTACACAGTCACCTTCACAGATCCTTTCGGCTGCTCGGCTTCTACTACAGTTGATGCTGTGGTAAACCCGGCATCATCATCTACCGAAACGATCGTTGCATGTGGTTCTTACGACTGGCACGGTAACACCTACACCAGCTCAAACAACACCGCCACATGGACAGGCACCAACGCCGCCGGTTGCGATAGCATCGTGACGTTGAATTTGACGATTACGCCAATTACCGTGAACGCCACAACCATCGCAGCTTGTGAATCTTACA
>CALQJP020000113.1 GCA_943330925.2 Chryseobacterium gleum | reverse complement strand
GGTCAATAAACGTAGAATACCCAAATAGCTGTTGGTGGACGCTGTCTACATGCTTCTTGGAAATGTCGGTACATTTTCGGTTGATTACCTCCTGTTTTGGATAACTCTGCACAAGCAACTCAGAACTTGCATGGGTCGTGTCGTGAAACCACATAACCCATTGGGCGCGTGGCAGGCGTTTGTTGGTGATCCGATACCCCAGCTTTCTGCAGATTTTGTAGATGGTTGTTTTCTTACTCGGGTAGTCGGGATATACTACAAGCACAGGAAGATGAAATCCGTTCCTCAACCAAGCGAGGGCATCCATCAAAAGTCCTTGCGCATCTTTCAGCAACACTTCCGTCCAAGGCATGTTGTTCCTGTATCGATTGCGAAAACCTTTGCGACGCTGGGTCATTTTGCAGTTGGAATCGTATTGTAGATAAACCGGGTTAACTGTTCTGCTCCGGCGGGGTTGAGATGATTCATGTCGACGTAATAGCTAGAGTTGGCAAAGCAGGTGTCGTCGACAGCAATGACACGATGCTGGGTGAAGTCAATTGACGTAAATGTTCTTTTAATGTAATCGGCCATGATTTGTGGTTTGCCCATACGAGCAGAGACCAGGTTTGGATAGACGATGATGTCGAACGGAATGCCTGCGCTTTCTAACAGACGAGCGCTGCGTTCAAAAGAAATTCGCTGAAACCGAATGTTCTGAAAAATATCGGCCTGAAACAGAAATATCCTTGATTTAATGCCCAGCTGTTGTCCCTTGTTCTCGGCTTCTATTGCATTGAAATTGACTTCTGAACCGGTTCTGAGTCGTTGATACGATTTTTCAACTTCTTTTCGGTTAATCGTTTTCTGAGGTCTGAAGCCAAACTCGGATTTGAATTCTAACTCATCTTTCTCATCGGCCAACTTAAATATTCTGGTAGCTGAGTGAATGTTCCAGGCCGTGTGATGAAGAATGGATGAAAGAACTTGTGTGTTACCATTCAACCCCGAATGAATGATTTGCGCCGGAGACGCTGCGAGCGGAAATAGGTTGTGCAGGTTTCTGTTCATCGCATCGCCCTTGAAGCAAAGCATTACCTTTTTAGGTTTGATTTTTTGCTCAAGAATCATTTGTTCGAGCAACACATCAGTCATAGCAAAACAACTGTGAGTTATACCAAGGTTCTTATACGATGTGCCGCTTGTGTCCCAGCTATTTAATAAGCTGTCGTTGATGCCATTCAGACAAATGCTGGAGCCTACGAAAGCGACTGTATTGTTCCAAGAGTCATTGCTAGTGAGTTGATCATGCACCCAGGATACTTTGCTGTATTGTGTTTTTCGGGGTATCTCAAAATAGTAGGAGGCAGATAGAGGAAGGAAAAACACAATGGTAACCATGCCCGCAAGCACGAGTGCATGAAATAGGAATCGCTTGATGAAGCGAGAGAAATCAGAATTGGAAGTAGATGAATTGTTCATGATTAAGCGTGTAAAAACAATCAATAATAAGCAGTGCCATGGCCATTTCTACAGCTAGGCGCAGATAACGGTTGAGTGGTATACCCGATAGAAAAACACCATTGGTGGAGTGGCGATTTAACCACTCCAAAAAATGGAACGGAATTAAAAGCAATAGAATGGGGAGAAACCTCGATGTATCTGCGCCATGAAATGTATTCGTGCCAATTGCCTGCAAATAACCAAATGCCTCCTGCACATTTTTCGCCCGGAAGAAAATCCAGGCAAGCACCACCACGCCGAAGGTGATGAGGCCGCCGACCCAGCTTTTCCATAAAGGCGCGGCTGCCTCTTCGTTCTTCTGTTTTGCATTCCCCCAAATAGCGAAATAGATGCAGTAAACAATGGCATGAATGAGTCCCCAAATAATGAACGTCCAATTCGCACCGTGCCAGAAGCCGCTCAGGAGGAAGATGATAAAAACGTTGCGGTAGAATTTCCAGCCCGATACGCGCGAGCCGCCAAGTGGAATGTACACGTAATCGCGAAACCAGGTAGAAAGAGAAATGTGCCATCGACGCCAGAATTCGGGAATGCTGGTGGCGAAATAGGGAAGATTGAAATTGCGCATGAGCTGAATACCGAATAACTTGGAAGTACCCAATGCTATATCGGAATATCCGCTGAAGTCACCATAAATCTGAAAGGCGAATGCAATAGCTCCCAGCAGCAGACTTATGGCAGAGAGCGATTCATACTCATTGAAGGCCGCGTTGGCGTATGCAGCGCAGGTGTCTGCAATCACAATCTTCTTGAAGAAACCCCAAAGAATCTGACGCATACCTTCAGCCGCCAGCGCGCCGTTGAACAATGGCTTTGCGTGAAACTGATACAGCAGGTTTGCTGCACGTTCGATGGGGCCGGCAACCAACTGCGGGAAGTACATGACATACAGCGAATAGGTCACAAAATCTTTCTCCGGCTTTTGCTTGCCCCTATACACCTCTACAACATAGCTCAGGCTTTGGAAGGTGTGAAACGACAGGCCAATGGGGAGGATGATGTCCATAGCCTCGAGGGAGTAGTTCCAATGAATCAGTTTGGCGATGGCGTTGGTATTGTCGATGAAAAAATTGTAATACTTGAAAACAAACAACACCATGCAGGTAGAAATGATGCTCAGGATGAGCCATATCTTTTTCGCTCGGCCTTCCGTCGCAGCTATTTTGATACCCGCGAAATAGTCAATGAGTATGGTGATGAATAGAATGAGAATGTACTTCGGAATGAAGAACATGTAAAAGATGCAGCTGCTGATGAGTAAGAGCCATGTCTTACCGCGCGGCAAGTTCTTAAATACAGTCCAGTACAAACTGAAAATAAGGGCAAGGAAGAAGAGAAATTCCGTAGAATTAAAGAGCATAGACCTTGGTGGTTAAGTTGTGCAGCACAAACATAACCAAAAGGAAACAAATGGAATGGATTAGTTGAGCGAAGGATCGTCGGGCAGGTTGGCAATCATTTGCCCTTTCTTGCCCATACTTTTCATGATGGTCTTCCAAAGATCATTGTTGTCGCTGTTCATGAGTATCTCTTTGGAAGCACTGGCCACAAACCATGATTTGCTTTGAATCTCGTTTTCCAATTGCTCTGGCGACCAGCCGCTATAGCCAACGAAGAAGCGCACCTCATCTTTTTTTACATCGCCCGTAAAGAGCATTTTCTTCAGGATGTCGAAGTTACCACCCATGAACACTCCGGGAATGATTTCGACGCTGTCCGAAATTTTGTTACCCAGCGTATGAAGGTAATAGAGATTGCTGTTGCGAACAGGGCCACCGATACTGATGCGCCCCTCGAAGGAAGGCATGTTTTCCATGATTTGTTCAAGGTCTATGTTGATGTAATTATTCAACACAAAACCAAATGAACCATCGTGGTTGTGCTCGCACAAGAATATTACCGTACGCTTGAAATACGGGTCATTCAAAAAAGGCTCAGCTAAAAGTACCTGGCCTTTGCTGGGCTTGATATTTTTATCGGGTACGAAATCCATAGCACTAATTTATAGGCTTATTACGTGAACTTCAGATAAATGTTGCTTTTAGTGGCGAATGACTAATGGCGAGTGGCGAATGGGCACTCGCCACTCGCCACTCGCCATTCGCCACTTGTCATTATTATGGGAATATCCCCAACGACTGATACGCCACACCCAGCTTATTGATACCACTCACAAATGCTGCTGTGCGCAAGTCTTCAATCTTTTTGTTGGCCTTTTTGATGTCGCGTATTTCGTTGTAGGCATAAATCATGGTTTCCTCCAAGCCCGATCGAACGTAGTCTATTTCTCCACCGCCTTGGATAAGGATTTTTTTCTCTTTGGCATCCATCGATTTACCAGTCATTTTCTCTACGCCATCTATGAGCTGACGCGCATGCATTTCCTGGAAGCGCTTCTCCAAGCGACCGAAGTTTACGTGAGAAAGGTTTTTCAACCATTCGAAGTATGAAACGGTAACTCCACCTGCATTGAGGAACAGGTCGGGGATAATCATGATGCCGCGCTTATTCAGAATGTCTTCTGCATCTTTCGATACAGGGCCGTTGGCGCCTTCGCCAATAATTTTTGCTTTGATGCGAGGAGCGTTCTCTGCAGTGATTTGGTTTTCCAAAGCGGCAGGAATCAATACATCGCAATCCATTTCGAGCAACTCCTTAGAGCGTTCGAAATTCTTTACTCCGGGGAAGTGAAGAATAGAACCTGTTGCTTTGCGATGCTTGAATACTTCCTCTACGTCAAGTCCATTTTCATTGTAAATACCACCCTCATATTCGGCAATACCGGTTACGATTGCTCCTCCCTCACTGCAGAACTTCGCTGCGTAGAAGCCTACATTGCCGAGGCCTTGCACTATTACGCGCTTGCCTTCTAGACCTGGTGTTAGTCCCAGTTCCTGCATATCGTCGGCATGGCTCATGGCTTCGCGAATGCCAAAGAAAATTCCCTGGCCGGTAGCCTCCGTGCGGCCTGCGATACCACCTTGAGCAACCGGCTTACCGGTAACACAGCCCAATGCGTTGATGTCGTCGAATTTGAAAGTGGCGTACGTATCTGCTATCCAGGCCATCTCGCGTGATCCGCTTCCGTAGTCGGGAGCAGGCACATCCACAGCAGGGCCAATCATGTTTTTCTTGATGAGTTCTGTTGTGTAGCGGCGCGTAAGTCGCTCGAGTTGTGATACCGTGAGCGTAGAGGGCTTCACCTTGATGCCGCCTTTCGCTCCGCCAAAAGGAACGTCTACTGCGGCACACTTGAAGGTCATAAGAGTGGCTAATGCTTTCACTTCTTCTTCATCCACCATTTCACTGTAGCGAATACCACCTTTTGTGGGAGTGGTGTGATGGCTGTGCTGAACACGAATGCCTTCAAACACTTCTATCTTACCATTTATCTCTAAAGGGAAGTAAAACTTGTATACGCTGTTGCATACTTTGATTTGATTCAGCAGGCCTTCATCAAACGTTGTGAATGCGGCTGCCTTGTCGAAATAGGAGAGCACGTCGTTGTAAAACTGCGCTCCAACACTCTTGTGGCTCATAAAATCATTTTTTATTGACTGCCAAAAGTATCGGATGTAGGTAAGCGAACGACACTAGTTTTCTTTTTTCTAACTAAGAATGGAATGTTGAAAATGTATCGATTGATTTGTAGTGTGTTAGTGATTATCACGACGTTTGTAGCTATGAAAAAGTGGATCTTTTTATTGTTGCTGAGCAACACGCTGATGGCGCAGGTGCAGATGCCTGCCTTTACACAATACCAATGGAACATCCTTAAGCAGGCTGATGCTCAGGAGCAGGTGCTCTCTTCGCATGAAATGCAAGCGATGCCTGTAAACCGATTGAATGGAGTAGAGTATTTATCGGGCATGGGTAAGTTGCGCCAATCGCCCGATTGGTCGCAATTCATTTCACATGGCGTATTGCGAGGAGCAAAGGTTGGTTCGGTTTGCACCGTGAAAATTCCGTTGAATGCAATTGCTGATCTGGATTTATCTGCTGTCTTTGCTTTCTTCGAAATCCCATCGAAGGTGGCTCCTTTGCTCGACAGAGCGCGCTACGATGTGGGCGCCGACAGTGTCTATTGGGGCATCAACCTTCCGGAAGGTTTTGATGGGGAAGACGTTTTGATTGGCGTTACCGATTGGGGTTTCGATTATACCCATCCGATGTTCTATGATACGCTGTTGCAACAAACACGCGTGGTGGCTGCGTGGGATCAGTTCAAAAACAGTGGCCCTCATCCGGCTGCTTATGGCTTCGGCGCTGAATACAACGGAGCCGATGAGTTGCTGGCTGCTCAAGTAGACACGGCAAACATCTACAGCTACAATACGCATGGAAGTCACGTAGCCGGCATTGCTGGTGGCGGTGGAGCGGGTATTCAATACCGTGGCATGGCGCCGGCAGCGGGTTTGTTGTTCACCACGTTTCTGATTGATGCCGCATCGGTCATTGAAGGATTTCAATGGATGCAGCAAATTGCAGAGTCGCAAGGCAAACGATTGGTCATTAACATGAGCTGGGGATTAACCTACATGGGAACGCTCGATGGTACTTCGTTGCTTTCGCAAGCGATTGATCAGATGAGCGACGAGGGAGTTGTGTTTGTTGCTTCAGCCGGAAACAACGGCGACAACGACCATCACATCAAACACACGTTCAACAATTCTGAGTTTCAGACGCGTGTCAATTTCGATGCGCAAACACCCGAGCCCAACAACTGGGGGCAATCCATTACCATGTGGGGTGAACCCAACCAGTCGTTTTGGTCGCGCGTGCAGGTGTACAACAACTTGAATGCACTGGTGGCAGAATCAGCCATCTACAACACTGCTTCCATGCCTGCCTATTTTGATTCGCTCATGATTGTGGGAAGCGATACGGTGTTTTTCAACCTTACCACCGATGCTGCATTCCCAACCAACAGCCGTCCACACATGCGCTTGCGCGTGCGCAACAACAGCAACTCTCTTCGTGTGATTTTGAATTCGGGGGCAGAATCGGGAACGGTACATTACTGGAATGTCATCGAGTTGCTTACCGGTGTGGGCAACTGGGGATTACCATTTACATCGTTTGGAACGACGGCCGTAAGTGGCGATTCACAATACAGCATTGCAGAACCAACCTGCGCTGCTTCATGCATAAGTGTTGCTGCCTATTCAGCGCGTTATCTGAGTCAGTTCGGAAATCCTACGGGTGGAGGAGTTGCTTCCTTTACCAGTTATGGACCCTTGCTCAATGAAGTTCAAAAGCCGGATGTGGCTGCTCCCGGTGTGAATGTGTGTTCTTCGATTTCATCCTTCACCGATGCGAGTTACAATGCAATCGATAATGTGATGTTCAACGGAACGCAATATGATTTTGCGCGCTTCTCCGGTACGTCCATGTCGTCGCCTTGTGTTGCGGGCATAGCAGCTCTATTGCTCGATGCCAATCCATTCTTGACCGCCTCACAAGTGAAGGAAATACTCATGGCTACTGCTCGCACCGATCAATTTACCGGGCCTATCAGCGCTCCCGGCGATGTGCGTTGGGGCATGGGAAAGGTCGATGCATATGCAGCTGTGCAAATGGCTTTGCAAACCGAAGGACTGAACACTGGTGTTGTTCTGTCAAAGGATTTGTCGATCTATCCCAACCCGGCGTCCAATGAAATTTTCGTACGTATTCCATCCAACGAACAACCGTCAACTGTGACTCTCTTTAGCATGAGTGGTCAGCAATTCAATTTGCCCCTCCTCATGGGGCGTGTGGATGTGTCGACGCTTGCGAGTGGAGCGTACGTATTGCGCGTTCAAACGCCGGATGGTGTTGCGCAGGCGAGGGTGGCGGTAAATTAGTGGCGAGTGGCGAGTGGCGAGTGGCGAGTGGCGAGTGGCGAGTGGCGAGTGGCGAGTGGCGAGTGGCGAGTGGCGAGTGGCGAGTGGCGAG
>CALQJP020000112.1 GCA_943330925.2 Chryseobacterium gleum | reverse complement strand
GTTCCTGCCACAGATAAAACAACTCCAATGGGCAAGGCGCAAAATCGCAGAGTTGTGTTTCAGGTTAAATAAACCTTCCGCATATTGAAAAAGGCCCGCAAAACAGCGGGCCTTTTTTGTTCACAGCATCTTCCTAATAACGCCCTTGAAACCACCCGAAATAATGGCAACACTTTTCAGTTATTCGTTCCAATGAAAGGAATTGCGATACTGCTATTGATTTTCTGTTTTGCGCTACCGGAAGGCTCTGCGCAAAACCTGGTTAACAATGGTAGCTTCGAGACAAAATCCTACTGCCCAAGCAACTTCAATCAGCAAAGCCTCAATACCATTGCCGGTTGGTGGCAGCCCACAGATGGAACTCCCGACTACTTCCACTCCTGCAGCGACAAAGTAGGAGTGCCCAACAATGTATTCGGTCAGCAATTGGCTAAAGACGGCGATGGGTATACAGGGCTGGTAACGTTCAGTGTGGGCAACAAACGCAATTACCGCGAGTATCTCCAAACAAAACTTACGCGACCGCTGGTAGCAGGGGAAATGGTTTGTATTGAAATGTATATAAGCGCGGCCGATTACTGCAACTACGTGACCGATGGAATAGGCATTCTACTATCCGAGAAAAAGGCGGAAAGCAATCTGCAAACAGAACTGGCATTCACCGCGACCATGAGCAATCCGCGGTTGAACATGCTGGATGAAAGTTCTTCCTGGCAATTGCTTTCAGACGTTTACACAGCCAAGGGCGGCGAAGAATACCTGACCATTGGAAACTTCAAGGCCGATAAGGAACTAAAAGTAATTCGACGCACAGAAGACATGAGCGACAAAGGATATGGCACATGGTCTTACATGTACATCGACGATGTAAAAGTGCGCCCTGTGCAGCGCAAGCTTGAATGCAGTTGCGAAAATGAATACCTGGCGAGCATAGCCGTTGACCCACCGCTAGAGCTGAGCGAATACAAGAAAATAAAACTCGACGCCATCCTATTCGACTTCGACGCCGACCTCCTCACAGACGACGCTCTGAATCAACTCGAGGAGGTGTATGTGTTATTGAAAAAGAACAGATCGATGTACATGGAAATATCCGGCCACACCGATGTCGTTGGACCGGATGGTTATAACCTCGGTCTTTCGAAGCGCAGAGCGCAACGCGTTATCGATCACCTCGTCATGAAAGGAATCGACGCCAGCCGTCTTCAACTTACCTTCTTCGGCAAACTTCAACCGGTAGCCAACAATGAAACCGACGAAGGCCGGCATCAAAACCGACGTGTGGAATTTCAAATTCTGGAAAAGAAATTCGAATTAATTCAATAGCTTTTATTCCTGATTGATTTGTTCCCAAATCTGATCCTTCAAACGATCGATATTCATCCCTGAAACAGCAGAAATAAAAATTGAAGGGACTCCGGCCGGCAGCATAGGCTTCATTTGATCCATCATCACCTCATCCAGCATATCGCATTTAGTAATAGCCAGTAGTCTTTTCTTGTGCAGCAGTTCCGGATTATACTTTTTCAGTTCATTCAATAGAACTTCATATTCAGCGCGGATGTCTTTGGCATCACACGCAATCATGAATAGCAATGTGGAATTTCGTTCAATGTGTCGGAGAAATCGATGCCCCAAACCGCGTCCTTCCGCGGCGCCTTCAATGATACCCGGAATGTCGGCCATTACAAATGAACGATCACCTCTATAACGCACCATACCCAAGTTGGGAACCAGGGTCGTAAACGGATAGTCTGCAATTTCCGGTTTAGCAGCGCTCACCACTGAAAGGAGGGTTGATTTTCCAGCATTCGGGAAGCCAACCAAACCAACATCAGCCAGCACCTTTAACTCAAGGATTTTCCATTCTTCCTTGCCCGGCTCACCAGGTTGAGCATAGTCAGGGGCTTGATTGGTTGATGTTTTAAAATGGTCGTTACCCAATCCACCTCGACCGCCTTGCACCAATACAAACTCTTGTCCTTCTTCGGTGATTTCAAATTCGAGTTTTCCCGTTTCAAAATCGCGCGCTACGGTTCCCAAAGGAACCTTCAATATCTCGTCATGACCTTGCGCACCGGACATGTTCGCACCGGCACCCATTTCACCATCTTCTGCAATTACATGCTTTCGGTATTTCAAGTGAAGGAGCGTCCAAACATCCTTACTTCCGCGCACAATTATGTGTCCGCCTCTTCCACCATCACCACCATCGGGTCCACCTTTAGGCACAAATTTTTCCCTCCGAAAGTGACGACTCCCGGCTCCGCCTTTGCCCGAACGGCAGCAAATCTTTACGTAATCGACAAAATTGGATTCAGCCATATAAAAAAAATCTAAGCGTGTTCAGACAAACGTGTCTAATGCAGCGCACAAACGTCCGGTTATTTCCTCAACAGTTCCTACACCCATTACTCCACGGTACTTACCGCAAGCCTGATAATAACCGGCTACGGGAGCGGTCTCGCGATTGTAAACGGCAATTCTATTGCGCACAATCGACTCATCAGCATCATCGGCACGGCCACTGGTGGTCGCCCTGTTCAACAATCGCTTGATGAGTTCCTCTTCATCTACCTCCAACGCAAGCATGCATGTGATGGAAGCATTGCGCGTCGTTAAGAAAACATCGAGCGCTTCCGCTTGTGCCGACGTTCGTGGGAAGCCGTCGAAAATGAATCCCTTAGCATCTTGGTGTTTAACCACCTCGCTTTCAAGCATGGAAATGGTCAAACTGTCCGGAACAAGTTCACCCTTTTCCATAAAGGCCTTTGCTTGAAGCCCTAACTCCGTTGCATTCTTGATGTTAAAGCGAAAAATATCGCCTGTACTCAAATGCACAAGTCCATAGCGCTGAAGAAGTATTTCAGATTGGGTGCCTTTGCCAGCTCCTGGAGGGCCAAATAACACGACGTTGAGCATTCTGGGTATAGTTTGTTTGGCTGCAAAAATAACGCTAATGCCCAACGGCCACATGCACAAAAGGCATAAGACAGTCAATCGAATAAAAAGATTGAAATTTTTCATTCTCATTCTACCTTCGCCACTCCAATTTTTACAAAAATGAATTTTGACGTTATCGTACTTGGAAGCGGTCCCGGCGGCTATGTAGCTGCTATCAGAGCTTCGCAACTCGGATTAAAAACAGCAATCATCGAGCGTGAAGCGCTTGGAGGAATTTGTCTCAATTGGGGATGCATTCCTACCAAGGCCCTCCTGAAAAGCGCATCGGTATTTGAGTATATCAATCATGCAAAAGACTACGGTATTGAGGTAGGTGCTCCAAAAGCAGATTTCGGTGCGGTTGTAAAACGCAGCCGTGGAGTTGCCGAAGGCATGAGCAAAGGAGTTCAATTCCTCATGAAGAAAAACAAGATTGAGGTAATCATGGGCACAGGAAAGTTGAAGCCCGGAAAGAAAGTAGCGGTTACAACGGCCGACGGTAAAGTAACAGAATACTCTGCAGCGCACATCCTGATTGCTACAGGCGGTCGCTCACGCGAACTTCCTGCTTTGAAACAAGACGGTAAGAAAATCATCGGATACCGCGACGCGATGGTTATGCCGTCGCAGCCAAAGAGTATGGTGATTGTCGGTAGCGGTGCTATAGGCTCCGAGTTTGCCTATTTCTATGCTGCCATGGGAACGAAAGTTACGCTTGTTGAATTTATGGCCAACATCGTACCCGTGGAAGATGACGACGTTTCAAAAGCACTTGCCAAGTCATTCAAAGGCATGGGCATGGATGTTTTAACGGGCACAGAGGTTACGAAAGTGGATACCACGGGAGCAGGATGTAAAGTGACCTTGAAGGATGCTTCAGGAGAAAAGCACATCGAATGCGATGTTGTTCTCTCTGCAGTGGGCGTCATCGCCAACATTGAAAATATCGGGTTGGAAGATGTAGGCATCATCACAGATAAAGGCAAAATTGTAGTTGACAAATACTACAAAACCAATATGCCGGGATATTACGCAATCGGTGATTGCACGCCGGGTCAAGCGCTGGCGCACGTTGCAAGCGCTGAAGGAATTATCTGCGTAGAACAAATTGCAGGTCACCACCCACAACCTCTCGATTATGGAAACATACCGGGTTGCACATATTGCTCTCCTGAAATTGCATCAGTTGGACTTACGGAAAGAGCATGTAAAGAGAAAGGCTTGGACGTGAAAATCGGGAAGTTCCCATTCTCTGCATCCGGGAAGGCAAGTGCCTCAGGTCATAAAGATGGATTCGTGAAGCTCATCTTCGATGCGAAATATGGCGAGTTGCTGGGAGCGCACATGATCGGGTACAACGTAACCGAAATGATTGCCGAATGTGTTGCCTTGCGTAAGTTGGAAACAACGGGAGAAGAACTTATTAAAACAGTTCACCCGCATCCAACCATGAGTGAAGCCATCATGGAGGCAGCAGCTGCTGCCTACGGCGAGGTTATTCACCTCTAAAAATCAATTCTCCGGAAAACCATCGTTCACCCAACACTGAATTTTATTGATTTGGTCTTGGGTGAGCGATGAACCCTGCGGCATCGTTTGATTGACCAGCACCTCGCGTCGGAAGCTCCCACCCTGCAGGGCAGGCAGCACACCGTCGTATGTTGCATAGTTCGGATGGCAGTTGGAGGTTGCGCAACGAGTGTCGATTATACTTTTGATGGAGCTTTGATAGGTTGGATGGGATCCATCACATGAAGGTGTTAGCTTACCTGCATTATCCTTTTTACAAGAATAAGCACCTGCGGCAAATGCAACTGCAAGCAGTAAATAAAGAGTTTTTTTCATAATTCAATAGTATAAAAAAAGCCCGTAAAAACGGGCTTTTTAGATTTTTATCAGGATCAATTTTCTGCGACCTCTTTCTTTTTTCGGCCACGTTTGGGTTGCTCCTGATCTACCCATTTGTCGTTCTTATGTTCTCCCATTACAACAACTTCCTTTTCGGGGAAAACACCGTATCGCTGGGCAATTAGCATCATACCTTCACGTGTGGGGCTGTACATCATCACAGGGGTTGACATACCCTTGTTCTTCACACCCACATAAAACCCATTCTTTAAACGAGCGGGTTTGGTTGCCGGTCTGCCGGCTGACTTCTTTCCGTTCATGGGGCGCAAGATACGCCCGGATGGGGCTATAGCATTCTTAAAAAAACAATAAAATTTCATTCACACGCCAAATAGCGCACATCTAACTGATTATCAAGTGTATCGAAGGCTCACGCGCCAGAAATGGCTTAGGGCTGATTTTCAAGCCATTACAGTTTCGAAGCAAATCGATTTCACCTTTTCCAACGCAAACACGACCTCCTCTCTGGTGTTTAACCGACTGAAAGAGAATCGAATACTGGCACGACCGGGTTTTAGTGCCCCAATTGCATCCAATACATGAGAGCCCTTGGCTGCGCCGCTGCTGCATGCGCTTCCACCGCTGCACGCAACACCCTCTAAATCAAGCAAAAACAAAAACATGTCTGAATTCGAGGTTGGAGGCAATGTGATGCTCAGTACAGTATACAAGCTATCCACCTTTCGGGAATCCCCATTAAAAGCAAGCTCCGGAATGGCGGTCTCAAGCTCAGAGGCCATGAATTGCTTCAGATCCGATATATAGGTTTTGTGCTCTTCCAGTTCATTGTAACACAACTCCAACGCTTTGGCCATGCCAACCACACCGCTGATGTTTTCAGTACCCCCCCGAACACCGCGTTCCTGACCTCCACCTGTAATGTCAGGATTAATCTTCACTTTCTTGTTGACGTATATAAAACCCACGCCCTTCGGTCCGTGGAATTTATGAGCAGAAGCATTGATGAAGTGTATATGCAGATCCTGTAGGTCGAATGGATAGTGCCCCATGGTTTGAACTGTATCGCTGTGCAGTATGGCGTCATACTTTTCACACAATGAACTCACCTGCTTCAATGGCAGCAGATTGGCGATTTCATTGTTGCCGTGCATTAGCGATACGAACGACTTGTCATTGGATGCAAGCAAATTCTCCAGATCTTCTAAGTCTACATTGCCCGACGAGTCGAGCTTAACCAAGCTCAGCTTCAAACCAAATTCCTTCGACATGATTTGTGCTGTTTTGATTACAGCACTGTGTTCAATTGCCGAGGTAATGATGTGTTTGCATCCGAAATCGTGAATTGCAGCGTGCATGGCCAAATTATCCGCTTCCGTTCCACCGCTCGTAAAAAAAATCTCTGCCGGTGAGCAGTTCAAGAGCCTCGCTATAGTTCGTCGCGATTGTTCCAATGCCGACTTCGTTTTTCTTCCAAAGGCATGCGAAGACGAAGGGTTACCGAAATATTCGGTCAGAAAAGGCAACATGGCCTGTGCAACTTCCGGAAGAACAGGAGTAGTTGCTGCGTTGTCAAGATATACGTTCATCGAAGTAAATGCGAAAGGCATTGCTTACGCCTGTCAAATTTCCGAAAAAAAACGACATGAATGCTATGGCAGTTTAAATTCCTGCAACCTCCCGCACCTTGTTGATTACCTCTTCGGCCAATGCATTTGCCTTTTGCTTGTCTGTATGTTCAGCAATTACGCGAACTATTGGCTCTGTGTTGCTTTTGCGCAAATGCACCCAACCGTCCTCAAAATCGAATTTCACACCATCAATCGTATTTACTTCGGCATTCGGATACATCGCCTGGACTTTTCTCAAAATCGCATCGACATCCATTCCATCGTTCAATTCGATTTTGTTCTTTGAAATTTCATACCGTGGATAGCTATCACGCAGGGCAGTCATCGACAATTTCTTTTTCGCGAAATGCGTCAGAAAAAGCGCCAAACCGGCAAGAGAGTCACGACCATAATGTGTTTCCGGGTAAATGATTCCTCCGTTACCTTCTCCCCCGATAACTGCTTTGTTTTCTTTCATAGCAGCCACCACATTCACCTCGCCTACCGCAGAGGCGAAATAAGAACCCCCGTGACTTCTTGTAACATCGCGTAGTGCGCGGGTACTTGATAAATTAGAAACTGTATTTCCTGGATTGCACGAGAGCACGTAATCAGCTACGGCAACCAAGGTGTACTCCTCACCAAAAACGCTTCCGTCTTCGCATACAAATGCCAAACGATCGACATCGGGATCGACAACAATACCCATTTGACAGCCATTCGTTCTCACCAAATCAGACAAATCAGTTAGGTGTTCGGGAAGTGGTTCCGGATTGTGAGGGAAGTGACCATTCGGTTCGCAGTAAATGGTTTCGATTTTGCTCACACCGAGTGCACGCAATAATGCCGGAACGTAAATACCCCCGGAGCTGTTCACTGCATCAACAGCGACATGCAAATCAGCAGACTCGATTAGCTGCTTATCAACGAGTTTCAAACTCAAAATATGTTGAATGTGCTTATCCAGATAATCAGCCTCCACCAAGGAGCCGAGCGCATGAACATCCGCAAAAACAACCTCGCCCGACTCAGCCAAGCGCAATACCTCTGCGCCTTCGGCAGCTGAAATAAACTCTCCCTTTTCATTGAGCAGTTTC